>JAGYOB010000112.1 GCA_018399515.1 Candidatus Nanopelagicales bacterium | reverse complement strand
ACGGTGTGTTCGACCTGGATGCGCGGATTCATCTCGATGAACGCAAACCCGTAGCCCTCCACGTGATCCGCAGAGACTTCATCCGGGTCCTCCCACACCAAGAACTCCACGGTTCCTGCGGAGGTGTAGTCGACGCTGCGAGCGAAGGCGACGGCGTGCTCGGCAAGTCGCTCGAGCAATGCCACCGGAAGACCCGGAGCGGGTGCGATTTCGACGACCTTCTGATGTCGGCGCTGCACCGAGCAGTCGCGTTCGAACAGGTGGATCACCTCGCCGACAGCATCGGCGAGGATCTGGATCTCCACATGGCGGGGACGGGTGATCGCCTGCTCGAGGAACACTGTCGCGTCGCCGAAGGCGGCCTGCGCCTCACGGCTCGCGGATTCGATGGCCTCGGCAAACCCCTTGGACGATTCGATACGGCGCATCCCACGACCGCCGCCGCCCGCGCTGGCCTTGATGAACAGGGGGAAACCGACAGCGTCCGCGGCGCCGAGGGCCTCGTCCACCGACCGGATCGGCCCCGAAGCGGCGAGGACCGGCACGCCTGCGGCGATCGCCGCCTCACGCGCGCGCACCTTGTCACCGGTGAGGGTCAGCGTCGCCGGTGTCGGCCCGACGAACGTCAGCCCGGCATCGGCGCAGGCCTGGGCGAACGGCGCGCTCTCGGATAAGAACCCGTAACCGGGATAGACCGCATCCGCACCCGCTTCGAGGGCAATCGCGATGAGCGTGTCGATGTCCAGATAGGACCGCACCGGATGACCCGGGTCGCCGATCTCATAGGCCCGATCCGCGATGAGGCGATGCAGCGCGGAACGATCTTCGGGGGCGTAGACCGCCACGGAGGTGACATCCATCTCCCGCGCGGCACGCGCAGCCCGGATGGCGATTTCGCCCCGGTTGGCGATCAGCAACGTTCGCACGAATTCACCCTAGCGATACACGCCCGACGCACAGAACCCGGCAAGATGGCGGTCATGACGGTGCATCCGCGAGCTGGGCTCAGTGCGACCGAGGATGATCTGATCGACCCCGCGGCCCTCGTGACCGCGTACTACACGGGCCATCCTGATCCCGGCGTTCCCGAGCAGCGGGTGGCGTTCGGCACCTCCGGACACCGAGGCTCGGCATTCGATGCGGCGTTCACCGATGACCACATCGCTGCGATCACCCAGGCGATCTGCGAGCACCGTAAAGCCCAGGGGATCGCCGGCCCCCTGTTCCTCGGCCGGGACAGCCATGCCCTCAGCAGGCCGGCCTGGGCGACCACCCTGGAGGTCCTCGCTGCGCACGGCGTGACCGTCTTGATCGATGACCCCGATGCGCTCACCCCGACCCCCGCGATCTCCCACGCCATCGTCAAGCACAACATCGGACGCAGCCCTACCGATCCCGGTCGAGCCGATGGCATCGTGATCACGCCGTCGCACAACCCGCCTCGCGATGGTGGATTCAAGTACAACCCTCCCGACGGCGGACCAGCCGGATCCGACATCACCACGGCGATCCAGAACCGGGCGAACGAACTCCTCGCCGCCGGTCTCGAGGGTGTTCGCCGGCTTACGCTCTCACGAGCATTCGCAGCGAACTCGACTCATCACTACGACTTTCTGGGTACGTACGTCGACGATCTACCGAATGTGGTCGACATCGATGCGATCCGCGCCGCCGGTGTCCGCATCGGCGCTGACCCGCTGGGCGGAGCAAGCGTCGCCTACTGGACGGCGATCGCCGAGCGACACCACCTGGATCTGACGGTGATCAATCCGCGCGTCGATCCCACCTGGCGATTCATGACCGTCGACTGGGATGGCCAGATCCGCATGGACTGCTCCTCCCCCTTCGCCATGTCCTCGTTGATCGACAATCGATCGGCATTCGACATCACGACGGGCAACGATGCCGATTCCGACCGACACGGGATCGTCACCCCTGACGACGGATTGATGAATCCGAATCATTTCCTCGCCGTCGCCACCGATTACCTGTATCGCCAACGTGATGGGTGGCCGTCATCCGCCGGTGTCGGCAAGACGATGGTGAGCTCGTCGATGATCGACCGCGTGACCGCCGATCTTGATCGCACCCTGTTCGAAGTGCCGGTGGGTTTCAAATGGTTCGTCCCCGGACTGCTCGACGGATCGCTGGGTTTCGGAGGTGAGGAGAGCGCAGGCGCGTCCTTCCTGCGTCGCGACGGCAGCACCTGGACAACCGACAAGGATGGCATCATTCTGGGGCTCCTGGCCAGCGAGATCCTCGCAACTACGGGTTCATCTCCGTCTGCGCACTACCGCGAACTCACGCACCGCTTCGGCGCACCCGCGTATGCACGCATTGATGCATCCGCCACGCGAGAGCAGAAAGCGATCCTGGCCGCGCTTACCCCCGATCGCATCCACGTCAGCGAGATCGCCGGCGAGCCCATCGAGTCGGTGCTGACCCATGCGCCCGGGAACGGCGCCCCGCTGGGCGGAATCAAAGTCATCACTGCCAATTCATGGTTCGCCGCCCGACCGTCGGGAACAGAGGACGTCTACAAGATCTACGCCGAGAGTTTCCTCGGAGCTGACCACCTGGGTCAGATTCAGCAGGCGGCACGCGATGCCGTCGATGCGGCCCTAACGACCGGAGGAGACGAGGCATGACCATCACTCGCGAGTTGATCACCGCGTCTGTTTCCGACGACTCGGAGATCGCGTTCGAATCCATCGACGTGGATCTAGGGTCCTTGCGGGTCCAGCTACTCACTCTCGGTGCCGCGATCCGCACCGTCGAAGTACCCGACACCCAGGGGGTTCTCGGCCACGTCCACCTGCACCTACCCACACCCGCTGACCATGCCGATCCCTCGCGCAATCCCCACCTCGGCGGCACCCTCGGTCGTTACGCCAACCGCATCGCGCGGGCACGATTCATCCTCGATGGGGTCGAACACCGCCTCGATGCCAATAAGGACGGCAACACTCTGCACGGCGGCCAGCGTGGTTTCGATCGGTGCGTCTGGGATGTCGTCGATGTCGTCGATGACGAGGACCTCGCCACGATCACCATGGAATTGACCAGCCCCGACGGCGACATGGGTTTCCCCGGCACGGTGATGGCGCAATCGATCTACGAGATCTCGACCGACTCGATCACGATCGACTACTCCGCGGTCACCGACTCACCGACCGTGATCAGCATGGCCAATCACGGGTATTGGAACCTCGCCGGCTCTTCATCGGTGAATGCGCACTATCTGCAGGTCCCCGCGAGTCGACGTCTCGTCACCGACGACACCGGAATCCCCGACGGTGTCGATAAGGTCGCCGACACACTGTTCGATCTGCGTGAATCAACGCACCTGGCACCCGTTATCGACGCCACCGGCGGCCTGGACACCTGCTACCTGCCCGACGGCGAGGGCATGCGCAAGGTCGCTGAACTGCACGCGCCAGGAGTTGGACGTCGACTACGCGTCAGCAGTGACGCGCCCGGTCTTCAGGTGTACACCGGTAACGGATTGAAGGCCCCATTCGAGGTGCATGAATCAGTATCCCTCGAAGCCCAGCGCGCACCCGATGCCCCGAATCAACCCGACCTCGGCGAGTGTGTCCTACGCCCGGGGGATCGTTACACCGCAACGACCATTCTGGAATTCTCCAACGCCTAGCACGAACCCGAACACCACCGTCCTAGGGGACACGCGCAAGCATCTGCGCCAAAGCCAGCGGGGCGCCGTGCACGAGGTCGTATTCGTTGAGCATCCGCGCCTCGGCGATGACGGCACCTACGAACGCCCAGGCCAGCAACCGATCCGGATCATCCCCGGTCAACTCCACGATGATGTCGATTCGCCTTCGAGTGCGCCGCTCGAGCGGAGCGCCCGACATGCCCCGAGCATCGATCACATCAGTTCCCAGCAGCAGGCTCTCCGGAGCCACCAGCACGGCAACGGACTCAAAACAGGCATCCCCCACCCAGCCGTGCGGATCGATCACCTTCCATTCCTGCACATCGCCGTTCACCCACCGAGCGATATTGCGATGTTGCAGGTCACCGTGGAGCACGATCTCATCGGTCAAACTCACCAGTTCTTCGCCGAGGTGGAGTGCAGCATCACGCAATGCTGCCGGCAACCGCGGATCTCGGCACCGTCGCAGTGGTTCGAGAACGCCATCGAGCCGGGGCAGCGACGTTATCGCCTCGCGTTCAGCATTCTGCCCGATCCGCATGGCGGCGATCAGTTCGGCGACGATGCGGGTTGCCCTATCGTCATCGGCACGTGCCAGAGGTCGCAGGTCATCACCGGGCAGCACACGGGCCGTGACCAGTTCCGCTGCCTCCGCATCGATTTCGACAATGTCGATCAGTTCAACGGTGGTACTACCCAGATCGGTCAGAGCGCGAGCCTCGCGCTGCAGGTCGACACGTTGCCCGGTCTTGACCACGACGTAGCGACCCGCACGGCGCTCGAAGCGCACATGCGGAGCCGGCGCACTATCAATCACCGGGGAATTCGAGTACGACCTTGCCCAGAGCCTGCCGGGATTCCAGCAGCTCGTACGCGGTGATCGCACCGTCGAGTGGGACACGATGACCGACCATCGGTCGCACCCCCTGCTCGAGCAACTGCCCGACCGCATCACCGATCGCGCGGAAGGCCACCGGATCCTGCCGGACGAATGCGCCCCATCCAGCACCGACGACATCGAGGTTGTTCAACAGGAGTCGATTGACGCGCACCTGTGGGATATCCCCGGCGGTGAAGCCGAGGACGACGTAGCGACCCTGGGCTCGCAGGAGACGTAGCGAGTCTGTTGTGCGATCACCGCCGACGGGATCGCAGACGATGTCTACGCCACCGGGAGCGATCTCGCGCACCGATGTCGCCCACTGATCATTCGCCAGAACTGCATGATGCGCACCAGCCTCGCGCGCGAAATCCGCCTTGTGCTCAGTGGACACCACGGCGATCACCTGCGCTCCCAGTGCCGCGGCGATACTCACCAGGCAACTCCCCAGACCTCCGGCAGCGCCATGCACCATCACGATTTCGCCCGGTCGCAGCCGCCCGCGCATGACCAGGGCGAAATAGGCCGTGTGCATATTTAAGATCGTGGCGGCTCCCTCGGCGAAGTCCATACCGTCAGGGAGCGCGAACGTCATAGCCGCCGGAGCAACGGCGATTTCAGCCTGCCCCCCGACGTTCGTGAACGCCATCACACGATCCCCCACGGCGAAGCCGCTGTCCGCCGGCGCCTCGCGAATGACGCCAGCCGCTTCCAAGCCGGGAACGAACGGCAACTCCGGTGAATGCTGATACAGCCCGCGGGTCTGCAGCAGTTCAGGGAAGGAGACTCCAGCCGCATGTACATCGAGCGCCACGGCTGGGCCACCGAGCTCGTGTGTCAAGCCCGGGTCCTCGACATCGCGAATGGTGAGCGAGGCAGGACCTGAGTGTTCACTGATGACGACGGCACGCATCCGTGGATCCTCCCACGACTCCGGCGATCAGCACGAGCCCTACAGCGGGTGTCGAGGCAGTCATTCCCAGGTGCTGGCCACGGCCTCAGACATGCGGTTGACGATCTCGACGACGATCTGCGGATCGGTGGCGATGTTGACGCGCACGAATCCCTTCCCGACATCGCCGTACAGGTGCCCGGCATTGAACGCCACCCGGCCACGCTCGAGGAAAACCGCCGCTGGATCGTCACCGAGTTCCAATGCACGACAGTCCAGCCAGGCCAGATAGGTCGCAGCAGGTGCGTGGAAGGCGATTTCGGGAAGCGCTGCAGCCAATTCCTGCTCGAGCAGGCGCATGTTGGACGCGAGCAGATCGACGGTGTCGGCCAACCACGCATCACCCTCGCGGTAGGCAGTGATGCTCGCGATGATGCCGAGGTGCCCGGTGCCGTAGGTGACTTCCATGGGAATCGCCTCGCGTAGCCTCTGGGCGGTCTGAGTGCTGCCGGCCACGATCTGCGCGCACTTCAACCCTGCGAGGTTGAACGCCTTGGATGCTGACACGAGGGCGACATCGGGCGCGGTGAGCTCGGAATCGATGGACAGATACGGCGTGAACGACTCATCTCCCCAGGTCAGCGGAGCCCAGATTTCATCGCTGATAACGGTCACACCGTGCTTGCGAGCGAGCTCGGCAATGGTGCGCAGCGTCTGGACATCAGCGACGTGACCGGTGGGATTGTGCGGATGGCACATCAAGAACGCGGTGACCTCCGGTCGCGCGAACGCCGAGTCCAGACCGTCGAGATCGAACGCATCGCCAAACAGGGGCACCTCGACGATGCCTCGTTTGGCGATAGACCGCGTCACGTTGAAGAACGGGGGATAGATCGGTGGTGTGATGACCACCGAGTCCCGTTCCCCGGTGAAGGCGCGCATCGCCTCTGCCATCCCCGTGAGCACATCTTGCAGCACCACGACGTGCTCAGTCGGGAATGACCAGCCGAAACGACGATCGCTGAACTGAACCAGGGACTCAGGCAGATCGCCATTCCAGCGATAGCCGGTATCCCCGCGGTCGATCGCACCATGCAGTGCCTGCGCCACGCAGGGTGCGAGATCGAGGTCCATCTCGGCGATCCACGCCGGCAGGACATCGGCGTCGTACGCCCGCCATTTAGCGCTCGTGCGCTCAGCACGAAGTCTGTCGATGGTGCTGGTGACGTCGTGATCGCCGGTCATGCGCCGATCGTAGGTGCTGGGCTCAGCCTTTGGTGTCGGCCGCCGTACGAGGGCTGTATTCGCGCACCGTGGACCGCGAGGCGATCCAGGTCCAACCCGGCTCGCGCGCCGGGGCGGCCTCGGCGACGATCTCCAGTCCCGCACCAGCGGCGTTGGGGAAGTCGTCGTTGACATGCACGATGTTGGTGAAGCCCTCGTTCTGCAGCAGCGAAGCGACAGCAGCGGCGCGGTAGCCCGACCCGCAGTAGACGTAGGCGGGCTTATCGCGCGGGATCTCGTTCAGGCGGTCGAGGACCTCATAGAACGGCATGAACACCGCACCGGCGACGTGGCCGCCCTCCCATTCGAGAATCTGGCGGGTGTCCATCAGGTAGGCATCGGGATCGGCGGCTAACGCGGCCGCGACTCCATGGAAATCCACCTGCTCCATGCGCTGGGCGGCAGCGGGATTCTCCAGCCAGAAGTCCGGGCCTCCGGTCGCCTGGCCCACAGCGTTATCGATGCCCACGCGCACAAGTTCGCGATGCGCGGCGTGAACCTGCTCGGGGGTGGACCCCAACAGGGTGACCGGAGTGCCCCACGGCATCATCCAGGCCAGGTAGTTGATGAACGCGCCATCGAGATCGAAGTTCACCGCGCCGGGGACGTGACCAGCCGCGAACACCTCACGTGAGCGCAGGTCGACGACCCACTCACCGCGCATGATCCGCTCGCGCAGCACAGCCGGATCCGCCTGCTCGGGGATTGCCAGGTCGACATCAACCGGGCCGGCAGCATTGGCCGGACCCATGTGCGCGTAGTAGGCGGGGAACACGTCGAGACCGGCCAGGATCGCCTGCACGAACTGCTCCTCGGCCTCGGTGAACGCGGGGTTGATGACTTTCTCGTTGCCGATGGTCGATGACAGGCCCTGGGCCTGGGTGGCCGCGCAGAATGAGCCGAAACCGTGCGTCGGGTAGATCGGCGTCTCATCTTCGAGCCGCTCGGCGAGACGGTGCGCCGAATGCCACTGATCATGGGCCTGCTTGACAGCGAGATCGGGGGCGACGAGATCGGGACGGCCGACACTGCCGTACAGCAACGAGCCACCGGTGAACACCGCGCCGAGGTGGTCGTCCTTGCGAACAGCGAAAGACACGTGGTGGGGGGTATGCCCGGGAGTGTGGATGACATCGACGGTCATGTCGCCGACGGTGAAGGAATCGCCGTCACCAACCGCGAGGCCGTCATAGGCGAGATCGACATCACCGGGGACGACGTAGGTCGCACCGTGGCGGCGAGCCAACTCCAGGCCACCGGTGACGTAGTCGTTGTGAATGTGGGTCTCAGCAACGTGCGTGAGGGTCAACCCATGTTCGGCGAGCAGTGCTTCGACGCGATCGATATCGCGCTGGGGGTCGACGACTAAGGCGTGCACACCGTCGTGAGCGAGGTAACTGCGGTCACCGAGGCCGGTCGAATCAAGAACGAGAACGTGGGGTGCAGAGGTGTAGGGCATGGCGGACTCCTGTGGGTGCGGGCTGCTGTTCGTACCGCCAGGTTATACCCCCAGGGGTATCTCGCGCAAGACCTTCGCCGCGCTTTCCGACATGAGAGCGGCCGCTTCGGGCGTGGGGTGCAGTCCGTCGGTGGTGTAGCCGGGCAGCCACCCCCCGAGTACCGGATCTCTGAGGGGGGCGGCGGTGTCCAACACGATGACATCGTTGCCACTCGCCCACGCCCGAATCGCATCATTGACCGCCAGTGCCCGGGCATCCGCGGCTAGATCGGCCCGTGGCGGCACGGTGCACACGGCCAGGGGTACCCCCGCTGATTCGGCGGCGAGTCGGATGCGCTCGAGGTTGTTCACCACGACCGGCGGGGTGATCTCACCGGATACGTCATTCGTTCCCCCGTGCACGATGAGGATGTCCGGTGTCGGATACAGGGCCGTCCACACCTGACCGGCCATCCAGGCTGTGGACATGCCGTTCTCGGCGACCGAACCGCCGTAGCGCACGACGCCTTCGGTGTCGTCGATGAGGTTGTAGAACCAGGAGTATTCGCCGACCACCCCCGAACTCGGTTCGGTCATCCCACGGGTGATGGAGTCGCCCAGGAAGCGGGCCACCGGACGCTGCTCGATGGGGATCGTCTCCGGTTCGGGGTCCGCGGCCACCACCGACGGCGACGCGGATGGGGCGCTCCCAGGCGACGGACTGTTCTCGGGGACTGGGACGGCCAACCCCGCCGGGGTGGCCGTTCTCGGCGCGGCGATCGCCAGGCTCACCCCCAGCAGCACGATGACCGCCGCCACCGCGGCGACCACGCGCCAGACCCACGCAGCAGCAGAACCCACCGGACTATTAGAACCCGCCGGGCGTCGTTAATCGCGCCCAGACCCCGCGAATACCGAACTCGGCATGTCGCGTTCGCCCGATTCCAGCCCGACCACGATCCGCTCAGCGACCTCGAAAGGGGCCAAACCCTGGGGTAGGCCGGGGGCAGTGCCATACCGAGGACGAGTAGCCAATCCGGTCTCGGTGTGCGGTGGTCGCGCATCGACAAGCCGGATCTTGGACCGTCGCAGTTCTCGGGCGGCCGCCGCGTCATAGGCCATGAGTGCGGCCTTCGATGCCGAGTAGGCGGCCATTCCGGGCATCGGCTGCTCGGCCACCACCGCCGAGATGACCAGTGCGAACGGATCCCGCCCCGCCTGCGCCGATTCGGTCAACGCCGGCAGACCTGCCCGCAGGATCCGGATGGGGGCGAGGGTGTTGACGGTGAACACATCGATGAGGACATCGTCGGGCGTGTCCGCGACCGACCCGAAGGCCACGATGCCAGCAGCGAACACCAAGCCGTCGAGTCCACCGTGCGCGGCGACTGCGGTGTCCACGAGTCGACGGGCGGTATCTGCGCGTGAAATATCGCCGGCCACCGTCGTACCCCAGTCCGACATTCCCGCCAGCTTCGCCTCATCGCGACCGTGCAGGGTGAGTCGAGCTCCCCTCGCGGCGAGGAGCTCGGTGATCGGGTGCCCCAGGCCCCCGGTCGCACCGACGACGAGGATCGACTTGTCCGACAGGTAATCAGTCACGGCGACAGCCTGGCAGCGAACCGCGGCATGCGCGAGCGCACCATCGCGCGCTACAGTGGCGCTTGTTAACGGGAGCTCGTAGGACCGACGGGCTGAGAGGGTGGCCGCCGCCATCGACCGCCGAACCTGATCTGGGTAATGCCAGCGTAGGGAGGCTGATATGTCGTTGTTCTCACGTTTTCACCCCAAGCCCCATCGCACTGTCCCTATGCCCCGCGCCACTGTCATCGCAGTGATGGTGCTGGGGCTGGGCCTAGCGGCCTGCGGATCCTCGACCAGCAGTGACACCGCAACTACGACGGCACCGCCCGACGAGCCGGTGACAGTGCGAGTGCTGACCCACGACTCGTTCGCGCTGACCGAGTCCCTGGTCGCCGATTTCGAGCGCACATCGGGTATCACGGTCGAATTCATCGCAGCCGGAGATGCCGGTGAGGTCGTCAACCGCGCGGTCCTGGCATCGGGAAACCCCGACGGCGACGTGCTGTTCGGCGTGGACACGACTTTGCTCTCGCGCGCCATCGGCGCCGACGTTTTCGACCCGTACGTCGCCGACGCGCCTCTCGATCCCGATCTCATCGCCGCCGGTGAGGGCGTGGTGACACCGATCGATGACGGCGACGTCTGCATCAACATCGACGATCGGTGGTTCGCCGACCGCGAGATCCCGATCCCCACGACCTTGGACGACCTCGCGGATCCCGCCTACGCCGACCTCCTGGTCGTCGCGAATCCCGCCACCTCCTCACCCGGACTTGCATTCCTGCTCGCCACGGTCGCTCGGTACGGCGATGGCTGGCCGGAGTACTGGCAGGCCCTGCGCGATAACGGTGTTCAGGTGGTCAACGGTTGGTCGGAGGCCTATCTCGGGGAGTTCACCGCCGGTGGCGGGGGCGGGGATCGACCACTCGTCGTGTCCTATGCGACGAGCCCACCGGCGGAGATCGTCTACGCCAGTGACCCCAAGCCCGAGCAGCCGTCGACCTCGGTGATGCTCGATGGCTGCTTCCGGCAGGTCGAGTTCGCCGGCGTCCTGCGCGGATCGCCCCAACCGCAGGCGGCTCGCGAGGTCGTCGACTGGCTGGTGTCTCCTGAGGTCCAGGCCGACATCCCGCTATCGATGTTCGTCTTCCCCGCGCGTCGGGACACACCACTACCCGAGGTCTTCGAGCGATTCGCGCTGCGGCCAGCCACGCCGCTCACGCTGGACGCGCAGACGATCGCCAACAACCGCGAAGCCTGGGTGGAGCAGTGGACCCAGATCGTGCTGCGCTAACTCGCACGCACTCAAGATCCGGGGCCATCCTCGCGATCGCTCCCCTCGCGGTCGTCGCCCTTCTGGTCGGGGTTCCCCTGATCACGCTGGTGATCATCGGAGCATCACTGGCCGACGGCGATCCCGGAGGCGTCCTGGTTTCGGGGAGCACCTGGCGGATCCTGGGCTACACCGTCGCTCAGGCGACGATCAGCACCGTACTCAGCATCCTGCTGGCACTACCCGCGGCCTATGCGCTGCAACGACTTCGCTGGCCGGGGCGGCGCACCTGGCTGGCGATGGTGACGCTTCCCTTCGTCCTACCTACCGTGGTCGTCGGCTTGGCTTTCCGGGAACTCCTGCCCTTCGCGGGAACGACCGCGGCCATCATCGTGGCCCACGTGTTCTTCAACGTCGGCCTCGCCACCCGTGTTATCGGTGGAATCTGGGCACAACTGGATCCGCGGTTCGCCGATGTCGCGATGTCTTTGGGTGCCGGTCCCATGCGCACGTTCACCACCGTTACCTGGCCTCTTCTTCGGCCCGCGGTTCTGGCAGCGGCGGCGCTGGTGTTCTTGTTCACCTTCACCTCCTTCGGTGTCGTGCTCATCGTGGGCGACCCGGCCTGGCCCACCATCGAGGTCGAGATCTACCGGCTGGCCGTCCAAAACCTCGACCTGTCGGCTGCGGCCACCTTGGCGATCGTGCAGTTGGTGATCGTCGTCATCGCCTTGGCCTGGTCTGCAACATTGCAACGACGCACGACCAGCGAACGCATCGTCACCGAGGTACCCACCCGCCATCGTCCGCGGTCGGTCGTCGACTACGCGACCATCGCGTTCACCGCGCTACTCGTCATCGCGGTCAGCCTGCCGCTGCTGACTCTGGTGATCGGTTCGATCCGCGTCGGGGATCGATTCGGGTGGGACTTCTATGTCGAGGTGTTCGCCCCGAGCGACCTCACCACCCGCGCGACACCGGCATGGGAGGCACTCGGAACTTCGGCTCGCTATGCGCTCATCGCCACGGCGATCTCGGTCACCCTGGGGATGCTCGGTGCTATCGCGGTGGCGGCACTGCGACGCAGCGCAACCTGGGTGGATACCGCGATCACCGCCCCCCTGGGGGTGTCCGCTGTGTCCCTGGGCCTGGGGCTGCTGCTGTTCAGCATCTACGGCCCGGTCGATCTTCGCGGCAGCTGGCTGCTTGTCCCCCTCGGCCAGGCACTGGTCGCGATGCCGATCGTCATCCGGGTGGTGCTGCCCGTTCTGCGCTCCATCGACCCGAGACTGCGGGATGTGGCCGCCACCCTCGGCGCTGGTCCGCTGCGTTCATGGATCACCGTCGATGGGCCCCTCGCGCTGCGCGCCGGTGCGGTTGCTGCGGCACTCGCCGCGGCGGTATCCCTCGGTGAATTCGGGGCGACCGCGTTTCTGGTACGTGCCGACACACCGACGGTGCCGGTCCAGATCGTGCGACTGCTCGGCCGACCCGGCGAGACCAACCTCGGCCAGGCGCTAGCCCTATCGGTCATCCTGGTCATCGTGACCGCACTCATCATCACCCTCGCCGAGCGTGTTCGACCCGCGCGAGGAGGCGGTTGGTGAGCCTGCAACCCACCGCAGACGAGGGTCTGAACATCGTCGACGCGCGCATCGACTACGAAGAGCGCACCCTTCTGGACCACGTATCGTTCACCGTCACTCCCCCACAGATCATCGCGCTCCTCGGGCCGAGCGGATCAGGCAAGAGCAGCCTGCTGCGGTGCATCGCCGGCGTCCAGCGGCTCGATGCCGGTCGGCTGCTGTGGGACGGAGTCGACATCACTGATGTCCCCGCCCATCGGCGCGACATCGGCCTGGTATTCCAAGATCCGCTGCTTTTCCCCCACCTCGACGTCACCGCCAACATCGCCTTCGGTTTGCGCCGACATGGACTGCCTCGGGCTGAGATCGCCGACCGGGTCGATCGGCTTCTGGGCATGATCGGCCTGACCGGTCTCGCACGTCGCCGCATCGCCACGCTGTCCGGCGGTGAGGCACAGCGGGTGGCCCTGGCACGGGCGCTGGCTCCCCAACCACGACTGCTGCTGCTCGACGAGCCGTTTGCTGCTCTCGATCGCGATCTTCGTGAACGCCTCGTCACCGATGTGCGCGCCCTGCTGCACAACCTGGGCACTCCGGCCATCCATGTCACCCACGACCGAGACGAGGCCGCTCACATCGCCGATACCGTGCTCACCGTCATGGACTCGTCGGTCCATCCCGTCTCCCGGCCGTGAGTGAGCGACGAACGTGAGGGAGGGACGAAGATGACCTCCGTCCCTGGACACGGCGATCACGAGGAGTAGCGTCTGGGCGCATCCGGTGGGAGCCGATTCACCAGACGGGAGCGCAGGCACGATGACGAAATACGTGTACGACTTCAGCGAGGGCGGCCGCGAGGACGCCGATCTGCTCGGTGGCAAGGGCGCCAACCTCGCCGAAATGACCCGTCTCGGCCTACCGGTACCCCCCGGATTCACCATCACCACCGAGGCCTGCCGCGAATTCCTGAAGGTCGGTGACGTTCCTGCCGATCTGCGCGTGCAGGTCACCATGGCGCTGCGTCGACTCGAGGATGCCCTGGGACGCCATCTCGGTGACATCACCGATCCGCTACTTGTCAGTGTGCGGTCCGGTGCTCGATTCTCGATGCCCGGCATGATGGAAACAGTCTTGAATGTCGGCCTGAACGACTATTCGGTTCACGGCTTGGCTGCTGCCACCAAAGATGAGCGCTTCGCCTGGGATTCCTACCGACGCTTGATCCAGATGTTCGGCCGCACGGTGCTGCATGTCGACGGCGGATCCTTCGAGGCTGCCTTCGATGCCGCCAAGGAAGCCGAGGGAGTGCGCGAGGATTCCGGCCTTTCCGTCGAAGGCCTGCGATCCCTTGTCGAGACCTACAAGCAGATCATCCTCGATCACTCAGGCCGGCCGTTCCCGCAGGATCCGCGCGAACAACTCGACCTGTGCGTTACCGCGGTGTTCTCTTCGTGGAACACCCCGCGCGCGCATCTGTACCGCCGGCGCGAGCGCATCCCCCACGACCTGGGCACCGCCGTCAACGTGGTCACGATGGTGTTCGGCAACCTCGGCCAAGATTCCGGCACGGGAGTTGCCTTCACCCGCGATCCCGCCAGCGGCAAGATCGGCTCGTACGGGGACTATCTCACGAACGCGCAGGGTGAGGATGTCGTCGCCGGCATCCGCAACACCATC
>JAGYOB010000111.1 GCA_018399515.1 Candidatus Nanopelagicales bacterium | reverse complement strand
CGAAGCTAAACGCAAAATGAAAATGACGCATGTCGCTCTGGACGCGGTTTAACCGGGCCTCCCGGCGCACAGACGCCGGGTGTGGTCGGCGATCATCCACTCTTCGTCGGTCGGGATGATCCAGGCTCCCACCCGGCTGTCGACGCTGCTGATGCGGTCTGCCCCGGCGGCGTTCGCGGCCGGGTCGAGCGCCAGCCCCAACCAACCGCTGCCCGCACAGATCGCCTCACGTACCGGCACGGCGTGCTCGCCGATACCGGCGGTGAAGACCAGATGATCCAAGCCCCCGAGCACCGCGGTCAGTGCCCCCACCTCGCGCACGATGCGATGCACGAACAACTCGATGGCCTCGCGGGCGCCAGGCTCGCCGCTCGCGAGCAGGACGCCCATGTCGGCGCTGATTCCGGAGACCCCGAGCAGACCGGATTCCTGATAGAGCAGCTTGCCGACCTGCTCCGGCGTCAAACCCTCATGCTGCAGCAGGTGCAGCACCACGCCGGGATCCAGATAACCGCAACGGCTGCCCATCGGGAGGCCGTCCAGGGTCGTGAAGCCCATGCTGGAGGCGACACTGACACCGTCGTGCACCGCGCATAGACTCGCCCCGTTGCCCAGATGGGCCATCACGACACGCCCGGTCCGCGGCCCGCCGAGATGCTGCGCCAACCGGCGGCTGACATACTCGTAGGACAGCCCGTGGAAGCCATAGCGAATGATGCCGGCCTCGCTCAGACGTCGCGGCAGCGCATAGGCTTGAGCAACCCGCGACTGGCTGGTGTGTAAGCCGGTGTCGAAACAGGCGACCTGAGGCACCCCGGGACAGAGCGCGTGGAACAGTTGCACCGGGGCCAGACTCTGGGGTTGATGCAAAGGCGCAAGCGGCGGCAATGCCGCGAGCCGGGCAAGGGTCGGGGCGTCCAGCACCACCGGCTCGCGATGCTCCCGTCCGCCGTGCACCACCCGATGACCGATGGCCAGGATCTGCTGGACATCGGGCTGCCCGTCCAACCAGGCCAGCAGGCGCTGCACTGCGGCCGCATGACCGAACAGCCCCGCCTCGGCCGACTCCGCCGCCGGCGCCTCATCGGTCAGGGTGCTGCCGGCGCCGTCCTTGATGAGCAGGCGAGGCCGGACGCCAAGCCCGGAGAAATGCCCCCGGTAGCGGGGAAACAGGACCTCCATGCCCTCCTCGTCGGCCTGACCGAAGACAGCGAACTTGATACTCGACGCGACGGCCAGGATATCCCCGGCCCCTACGAGCGTGCCCTGGTCGGCCAGCGACTGGTCGATGTCAAGCGACCGCTGGAAGCCCTGCGGACGATCCACAGTTTCGATCCCTGCATCGGCTGCGCCGTCCATCTCATCGACCCGGATGGTCAACCGCTGATGGAGGTCGATATCAATCATGCCGCCAGAGCGGTGTGGCGGTGACGCGCATCCGCCAGGCGTTGGCGGTGCGTCAGACGGAGGGTAGTGCCCATCGGCGGAGGATCTCCTGCACACGGGCCATCGCGATTGGCACCGCGGCCTCGACCGAAGGGGTCAATCTGTCGTCCCAGCCAAGTACCGCAGGCTCGATCCCCACCAAGGCGCATCGCTCAGGCAACCGATCAGTCAGCCGCACCATGTCCCGCAGGTCCGCAAGGCTCACCTCATGCACGCTGTTGGCGTGCTGGCGCAACTGCCGATCCATGGCCTCGCGCAGCAATCCAAACCAATTTTTTCTACTGAGTTTCTCGCGATCGGCCATGAAGGCGGCGAAAAGGGCCAGAGCCCATGCGACCATCTTCATCATGCCGCTGGGAGAACGCGGTTGGTCTCCAAGCATCGCGCCCGGCAAGCGTCGGCAGTGAGCGGTCGTCGCTGCCCCCTTTGGTTAGGGGTCGGATCTCAAGCCCCTGTTGGCCGGTCGCCGGCTATTCGTTTGCTGACAGGCGCAGTCAGCCTTTGGTCAGCACCCCTGCGTTACCTTGCACCCAAGGTCGCGACTCCTCGCGGCCAAACCCCCTCAAGGCAACAGCCGGAGCGCGAACCATGAACACCTCTTCAATCCAGCATCCCGCACAGACGAGCGCGATCGGCATCATGCGGACACGCAGCGGTCTCGCGACCAGGGGTGTCCGTACCCCATCCATCCGGCAGCGGCCAACGTTCGTGGCACGCCGCGCCGTCGAGCCGACGGTGTCGATCGAGGACGCGATCGCACGTTACCTGGCCGATCAGCCCCCGCAGCTCTATCGCAGCGGCGCCTGATCGTCGCGTCCGTGATCAGGGCAGCGCCGCCTTGGGGAATACCGCCTCCTTGATCTGCTCCGCGGTCAGTGCGGGGGCGCATTCCAAAATGAAGCGCACGGCATAGTCACGCAGATAGTGACCGCGTCGCAGACCCAGACGGGCGGTGTTGACCTCGAACATGTCCGAGGTGTCGAGCAGGCACAGGCCCGCATCGCGGACGGGGTTGAAGGCCATGGCGGCGATGATGCCGACACCCAGCCCCAGCTCCACATAGGCCTTGATGACATCGGCATCGAGCGCGGACATCACGATGTCCGGGGCGACGCCGGCGCACGCGAAGGCGGCATCGATGCGACCACGCCCCGTATTTCCCGGGTAGTAGGTGATGATCGGATACTCGGCAATCGCGCTCATGGTCAGAGGCGAAACGCCGGCCAGCGGATGGGTGGTCGGGACGATCACCGCATGGCGCCACCGGTAGTAAGGGAAGCTGACCAAATCCTCTTCACTGCCGAGCGCCTCGGTCGCGATCCCGATGTCCACCTGACCGTCGCGCAACAGGCTGACGATCTCCGCCGGTCCGCACTCGTGGAGCTCCAGATAGACCTTCGGGAACGCCTGCTTGAACCGGGTCACCACAGCAGGCAGGGCATAACGGGCCTGGGTGTGGGTCGTCGCAATCGCCAGGTGACCCGTATCCTGCTGCGCGAATTGCTCGCCGAGATGCTTCATGTTCTGTATGTCGATCAGAATGCGCTCGACGATCGGCAGCAGCTCTTTGCCGGGCTCCGTCAAACCGAGAAGCCGCTTGCCGCGGCGCACGAACAGCTCCATGCCGAGCTCGTCCTCCAAATCCTTGATGTGTTTGGAGACACCGGATTGCGCGGTATAGAGCGCGTACGCGACCTCGGTCAGGTTGAAGTTGCGCCGGACCGTCTCGCGGACGATTCGCAGTTGCTGGACGTTCATCTCAGGCCGCCTGACTCGGGAAGACGCGAATCTGGGACGGGACCAGCCGCACCCGTTGCCCGCGGGTCAGCGCCAAGGCGTCGACCTGCGCACGCGGCATGACGACCTCGTAATGCGCAGGCTCTCCGCGTAGTGCGGCACCCGGCAGACTGTCGAGCTCTACCCGGACATCGGCACCGAAGGTCAGGACGCGCTCCACGACGGCCGCGACTCCGTGCGGCGTGTCCGGATCGGTCACGATCCTCAGCTCATGGGGGCGCGAGAACGCCACCGCTTCGGCACCGTGGATCACCTGTGTCTGCTCGTGCGGCAGGGTCGCCTCGCCGACACGCAGATGCGGCCCTTCGATGCGTCCGTGAAAGACATTGACCGCGCCGAGAAATCCGTACACGAAGGGGGTTGCCGGGCGCTCGTAGACCTCGGTCGGGGTGTCGACCTGCTCGACGCGACCACGGTTCATCAGGACCACCCGATCCGCCACCTCGAGGGCCTCTTCCTGGTCGTGCGTCACGAAGATCGAGGTCACCTGCAGCTCGTCGTGCAATCGCCTCAGCCAGCGGCGCAGCTCTTTGCGCACCTGGGCATCGAGCGCACCGAACGGCTCGTCGAGCAGCAGCACGCGCGGCTCGACGGCCAAGGCGCGGGCCAGCGCGACGCGCTGGCGCTGACCGCCGGACAACTGCGAGGGGAAGCGCTCGGCCAGCGCGTCGAGCTGGACCAGATCGAGCAGGCGATGGACCCGCCGGCGAATCTCGGCGTCGTCGGGACGTTCGCGCCGCGGCTTCACGCGCAGCCCGAAGGCGACGTTCTCGAGCACGGTCATGTGACGAAAGAGCGCATAGTGCTGGAAGACGAACCCGACCCGGCGTTGGCGCACATGGGTGTCGGAGGCATCCTCGCCCTCCAGGATGACGCGGCCGGAGTCGGCTGTCTCCAGGCCCGCGATGACGCGCAACAGCGTGGTCTTGCCGCACCCCGAAGGTCCCAGCAGCGCCGTCAAGGCACCGGTCGGGAAATCGAGCGACACTTGATCCAGCGCGACGAACGCGCCGAATTGCTTATGAATCTCTTTGACTTGGATGCTCATGGGTAGGTCCTTAGACGGTGTCCCGCATGCCTCGCTCGACCTTCCACTCGATGAAGGTCTTCAGCGCCAGGGTCACCAGCGCCAGCAGCGCCAACAGCGAGGCCACGGCGAAGGCCGCGGCGAAATTGTATTCGTTGTAGAGGATCTCGACGTGCAGGGGCATGGTGTTGGTCTGGCCGCGAATATGGCCGGAGACGACGCTCACCGCACCGAACTCGCCCATCGCACGGGCGTTGCACAGGATCACGCCGTAGAGCAGGCCCCATTTGATGTTGGGGAGCGTCACCCGCCAAAATGCCTGGAAGCCTGAGGCGCCGAGCACGACCGCCGCCTCTTCTTCCTCGCGACCCTGCGCCTCCATCAAAGGGATCAGCTCGCGGGCGACGAAGGGAACCGTGATGAACACGGTCGCCAGAACGATCCCGGGGACGGCAAAGATGATCTTGATGTCATGCTCGAACAGCCAGGCGCCGAACCATCCGTGGGCACCGAACAGCAGGACGAAGATCAAGCCCGCGATCACCGGCGAGACCGAGAAGGGCAGATCGATGAGCGTGGTGAGAAACCGCTTGCCGCGGAACTCGAACTTCGCGATCGCCCAAGCCGCGGCGACCCCGAACACCAGATTGAGAGGCACCGAGATGGCCGCCACCAGCAGCGTCAGCCGCACGGACGACAAGGCATCCGGGTCGGTGATGGCCGTGAGATAGGTCAGCCAGCCCTTGCGCAGGGCCTCCGTGAAGACCGCGATGAGCGGCATCAGCAAGAACAGCAGGAAAAAGCTCAGCGCCGCCGTCAGGATCAGCCACTTCACCCAGTCCGTCTCGCGGGTTGCAGGGTTGGTCTCGTAACGACGGGCATCGCCCCGCCCGTACACGATTCCGACGGCAGCCATCAGCGATTCCTCCCGGTCCGCTTCGCGCTCCAGGCCTGCAACAGGTTGATGGCCAAGAGCATGAGAAAGGAAAAGACCAGCATGACGACCGCCACGGCGGTCGCGCCGGCATAGTCGTACTGCTCGAGCTTGGTGATGATGATGAGCGGCGTGATCTCGGACACCATCGGGATGTTGCCGGCGATGAAGATCACCGACCCGTACTCGCCGACTGCCCGGGCAAAGGCCAGCGCGAAACCGGTCAGGAGAGCCGGCAACAAGGTCGGCAGCAGGACCTTGGTGAAGGTCTGCAGGCGGTTGGCGCCCAGGCTCGCCGCAGCCTCTTCCAGCTCGGTCTCGAGGTCTTCGAGGATGGGTTGAACGGTGCGCACCACAAAGGGGACGCCGATGAACACCAGGGCCACCAGCACACCGAGCGGCGTGAAGGCGACCTTGATGCCGAGCGGTGCGAGCAGGCTCCCGATCCATCCGTTGCCGGCATAGAGCGCGGTGAGGGCGATGCCGGCCACCGCGGTGGGCAGCGCGAAGGGCAGATCCACCAGCGCGTCGATCAGCCTCTTACCGGGGAAGCTGTAGCGAACCAGCGCCCAAGCCAACATCAGACCGAAGACCGTGTTGATTGCCGCCGCCAGCAGCGACGCTCCGAACGAAAGCTTGTAGGTGGCCACCACCCGCGGGGAGGAAATAATGGCCCAGAACTCGCCCCAGGACAGGGTCGCCGTCTTGATGAAGACCGC
The DNA here is from genome assembly GCA_018399515.1 of Candidatus Nanopelagicales bacterium. Classification (GTDB taxonomy): domain Bacteria; phylum Actinomycetota; class Actinomycetes; order S36-B12; family S36-B12; genus M55B157. Next base: position 4,572 of record JAGYOB010000111.1, on the reverse strand, counting down.
CGACAGCGGAATCAGCACGATGAGCGATAGATAGACCAGGGTGTAGCCGAGTGCAAGGCCGAAGCCGGGCAGCACGCGGGTCTGGCGCGTCGGGTTGAAGAAGGTCGCAACGCCCATTATGGCTTGACCGGGTTCGGACCGAGGGTACCGACATCGACGAAGGGCCTGGAATCCAATGTCATGGCAGCGGGTCTCGGGATTCGGATAAGACCTCCAGGCTAGTGCAAGACGCACCGCGCTGGAACCGTCGAATCATGATTTGGTTATCAGGTTTGACGATAAGCGCGGTTGTCGCGGGATTGCGCCGAGCCGCGCCTGCTGCGCCGCCGGTGATACCCGTAAGGCCGAGCCGACGCGAACGCGCTCGCGTCGCGCAGAACGCAATTAAACCGCGTCTCACCGAGATCGAGGACATCTCCAAAGTCAAACGCACAATGAAAATGGCGCATGTCGCTCTGGACGCGGTTTAAGTCGATAAGCTTTGCGGATTTCGTGATTGGGCACGGCTCGACGATGGTGCTTCAATCCGAATCTCAATCGCTTTTCGACAGCCAAAAGGACCATACCATGACGATCACATTCCCCCCGAAATCCATCCTCGCCGCCGCTGCGCTGAGCCTGTCGACCCTCGGCATCGCGCAGGCCGAAACCACGCTGCTCAACGTCTCCTACGACCCTACGCGCGAGCTCTACCAGGACTTCAACCCCGCCTTCGGCAAACACTGGGAGGAGAAGACCGGCGAGAAGGTCAGGATTCAACAGTCGCACGGCGGGGCCGGCAAGCAGGCGCGCGCGGTCATCGACGGGCTGGAAGCCGATGTCGTGACCCTGGCGCTGGCCTACGACATCGATGCGATCGCAGCCCGGGGATTCCTGGCCGACGACTGGCAGTCGCGACTGCCCCTGAACAGCTCGCCCTACACCTCGACCATCGTCTTCATGGTCCGCAAGGGTAATCCGAAAGGAATCAAAGACTGGGGAGACCTGGTCAAAGAGGGGGTCGCCGTGATTACGCCCAATCCCAAGACCTCGGGCGGCGCGCGCTGGAATTATCTGGCGGGCTGGGCTTGGGCGGAGAAGGCATACGACGGCGACGAGGCCCGAGTGAAGGACTACATCGCGCGACTCTACAAGAATGTCCCGGTGCTCGATTCGGGAGCCCGCGGCTCGACCACCACCTTCGTGCAGCGCGAACTCGGCGATGTTTTTCTCTCCTGGGAGAACGAGGCATTCCTCGCACTCAATGAGTTCGGCGAGGACAAGTTCGAGATCGTCGTCCCATCCCTGTCGATCCTCGCCGAGCCGCCGGTCACGGTGGTGGATCGCACCGTGGACAAGAAGGGAACACGCGAGGTCGCGACGGCCTATCTGGAATTCCTCTACTCGCCCGAGGGCCAGGAGCTTGCCGCCAAACACTTCTATCGCCCCACCGACCCCGAGGTCGCGGCACGGTACAAGGGTCGGTTCGTCCAGGTCGATATGGTGACGATCGAGGACCTTGGCGGCTGGAAGGCCGCGCAGGAGAAACATTTCGCCGACGGGGGCATCTTCGATCAGATCTATAGCGTTCGCTGACCGACGCCATGTCGGGCCGAGCGTAAGCGAGGCACGGCGTTCGCAGCCAACCGCAACACAAGAGGTTGGGCCTCGCTCCCGCTCGGCCCAACCTACGCCGCAGTATCGGATCAACGCATTCGCCGATTACACCGACATCGACAAGGACGCGATGATCGCCTCGGCCGCCTCCTCGGCCGAGAGCCGGGTCGTATCGATGCGGATCTCCGGGGCCTCGGGCGGCTCGTAGGCGCTGTCGATGCCGGTGAAGTTCTTGAGATCGCCGCGACGGGCCTGCTCGTAAAGGCCCTTTTGATCGCGGCTCTCGGCAACTTCAATCGGCGTATCGATAAAGATCTCCACGAACTCGCCTTTCGTGAAGAGCTGCCGGACCATGCGTCGTTCGCTGCGGAAGGGCGAGATGAAGGCCGTCAGGACGATCAGCCCGGCGTCGGTCATCAGCTTGGCCACCTCGCCGATGCGTCGGATGTTCTCGACCCGGTCGGCATCGGTGAACCCCAGATCCTTGTTTAGCCCCTGACGGACGTTGGTACCGTCCAGGAGAAAGGTATGCCGCCCCATGGCGTGCAGCTTCTTCTCCACGAGGTTGGCGATGGTCGTTTTGCCCGAGCCCGACAGCCCGGTGAGCCAGAGCAGTCGCGGCTGCTGATTCTTGATGGCGGCATGGGCGGTGCGGTCCACGTCGATCGTCTGCCAGGGCAGATTGTGGCTGCGTCGCAGGGCGAAATGGATCATGCCGGCGCCGACGGTCGCATTGTTCAGCCGGTCGATCAGGATGAAGCCGCCCTGGTCCGGATTCTCGGCATAGGGCTCGAACGGAATCGCCTTGCTCGTGGCGATGTTGCACACCCCGATTCCGTTCAGCGCCAAGGTCTTGCCCGGCTCGTGGGCCATGGTGTTGACGTTGACCTGGTACTTCTCGTCGGTCACCGTGACCGTCGCCTGCGTCGTGCCGATCTTCATGATGTAGGCACGCCCCGGGATCATCGGCTCTTCAGCCATCCAGACGATGGTCGCCTCGAACTGATCGGCGACTTCGAGCGGCCGGTCGGCCGGGGTGATGACTTGACCGCGCGAGCAGTCGATCTCGTCCGCCAGGGTCAGGGTGACCGATTGGCCGGCGCCGGCCTCGGCCAGATCCCCGTCCAGGGTGACGATGCGCTCGACGGTGGATGTGGTGTTGCCGGGCAGGATGCGTACGGCGTCGCCCGGCTTGACCCGCCCGCTGGCGATCTGGCCCGAGAAGCCCCGGAAGTCCAGGTTCGGACGGTTGACCCATTGCACCGCCATGCGAAACGGCCGCTCGATCATCCGGGTCTGGTCGATCTCGACCGTCTCCAGATACTCGAGCAGGGTCGGGCCTTGATACCAGGGCGTGGCGTCGCTCTTGGACGTGATGTTGTCGCCCTTCAGACCCGAGATCGGGATTGCCTGGAAGCCGTCGATCCCGATCTGCTCGGCGAAGGTACGGTAGTCACTGAGAATGCCGTCATACCGGGCTTGATCGTAATCGACCAGATCCATCTTGTTGATGGCAAGCACGATGTTGCAGATGCCGACCAAATGGGCCAGATAGCTGTGGCGCCGCGTCTGGGTCAGCACGCCCTTGCGTGCGTCGATCAGGATGACCGCAAGATCCGCGGTCGAGGCACCGGTCACCATGTTGCGCGTGTATTGCTCGTGGCCGGGCGTGTCCGCGACGATGAATTTGCGCCGGTCGGTGGCGAAGAAGCGATAGGCGACATCGATGGTGATGCCCTGCTCGCGCTCGGCGGCCAAGCCGTCGACCAACAGGGCGAAATCGATCTCCTGGCCCTGGGTGCCGACGCGTTTGGAGTCCGCTTCGAGCACGGCCAACTGGTCCTCGAAGATCATCTTGCTGTCGTAGAGGAGCCGGCCGATGAGTGTCGATTTGCCGTCGTCCACGCTGCCGCAGGTGATGAAGCGCAGCATGGTCTTGTGCTGATGCTTCTCCAGATAGGCATCGATATCCTGCGCGATCAGCTCGTCGGTCTTGTAGATGTCGTTGGCCATCAGAAGTACCCCTCCTGCTTCTTCTTTTCCATGCTGGCGGACTGGTCGTGGTCGATGGCGCGACCCTGGCGCTCGGATGTCGTGGTGAGCAGCATCTCCTGGATGACCTCGGTCAGGGTCGTGGCCTCGCTCTCGACCGCGCCGGTCAGGGGATAACAGCCGAGCGTGCGGAAGCGGATCGATCGCATGCGGACCTCTTCGCCCTCGCGCAACGGGAAGCGGTGATCATCGACCATCAGAATAAGTCCATCGCGGACCACGCTCGGGCGCGGGGCACTGAGATACAGCGGGACGATCTCGATCTGCTCGAGATGGATGTATTGCCAGATGTCGAGCTCCGTCCAATTGGAGAGCGGAAAGACCCGGATGCTTTCACCCTTGGCCTTGCGGGCGTTGTACAGCTTCCAGAGCTCGGGGCGCTGATTCTTCGGATCCCAGCGGTGATTGGCCGAGCGGAACGAGAAGACGCGCTCCTTGGCACGGCTCTTTTCTTCGTCGCGCCGTGCGCCGCCGAAGGCCGCATCGAAGCCGTATTGGTCGAGCGCCTGCTTCAACCCCTCGGTTTTCCAGAGATCGGTGTGCAAGGAGCCGTGATCGAAAGGGTTGATGCCGCGCTCGAGCGCCTCCGGATTTTGATGGACGAGCAGCTCCATCCCCGCATCGCGCGCCGCCTTCCCGCGCAGCCGGTACATGTCCTGAAACTTCCAGGTGGTGTCGACATGCAGGAGCGGAAACGGCGGCGTGGACGGATAGAAGGCCTTCTTGGCCAGGTGGAGCATGACGGCGGAATCCTTGCCGACCGAGTAGAGCATCACGGGGCGCTCCACTTCGGCCACCACCTCGCGCATGATGTGGATGCTTTCGGATTCCAGGCGTTGCAGGTGTGTGAGAGTCGTCATCGAGTCCTATTCGTGGCTGATGGCAAAAACGATCGCGGATGAGTGTTCCGGGCATGTTTAACCG
>JAGYOB010000110.1 GCA_018399515.1 Candidatus Nanopelagicales bacterium | reverse complement strand
CCCAGCGGGTGGTGGTACCTGCACCTGTTCGACACCACGCAGCCGGATCTGAACTGGGACGACCCGGAAGTCTGGGCCGAACACGAACGGGTGCTGCGGTTCTGGTTCGACCGCGGCGTCGATGGTTTCCGCATCGATGTCGCCCATGGGCTGATGAAGACCGAGGGCTATCCGATATCCGGGGAACAGCCGGGGATGTACAGCCTCGAACTCGACACCCCCGTGCTCCCCCAGTGGGATCAACCAAGGGTGCACGAGGTGTATCGCGCCTGGCGCGCGATCGCCGATTCCTATGACCCACCGCGCACGTTCTGCGGCGAGGTCGTCGTGTCCACTCCCGAATCGCATGCGATGTACCTGCGCCCCGATGAATTGCACACCGCGTTCAATTTCCACTACCTGCGCACGCGCTGGGATGCAGCACACCTGCGGGAGGTGATCGACCACTCCCTCGCCACGGCCGGTTCGGTCGGAGCTCCCTGCACATGGGTGTTGAGCAACCACGACGTGCGCCGCCATGTCACCCGACTAGCTCCGATCGAAACCGATGACAGCCTCGACCTCGTCCGCGGGCTCGCCCGTGCGCGCGCAGCGACCCTGGTGATGCTGGCCCTGCCCGGCTCGGCCTATCTGTACCAGGGCGAGGAGTTGGGCCTGCCAGAGATCCTCGACCTGCCCGCAACAGCGCGCCAGGATCCGACGTTCCTGCGCACCGCAGGCGAGGTGATCGGCCGCGACGGCTGCCGGGTGCCCATCCCGTGGGAGGGCACAACACCATCGTTCGGATTCGGTCCGGGCGAGGAATCCTGGTTGCCGCAGCCGGAATTCTTCGCCGAGGTGAGCGTGGCCGCGCAGTCGGGAGCCAGCGATTCGACCCTGGAGATGTACCGGGCTGCACTGCATCTGCGCAGGGAACTCGACGCCCTCGGCGACGGCGAACTGCAGTGGCTGGATGCACCCGCCGAAGTGGTGGCGTTCGCTCGCGACAACGTCACCGTGGTCGCCAATATGTCAGACACGACCATCACCTGGCCGGGCGAAACTGTGCACCTCGCGAGTTCACCCGATGTCACCTTCGGCGATGGCTTGGTGTCCCTACCGCCGGAATCAGCTGCCTGGGTCAGTGCCGACCGGTGAATCAGCGCCGGCCGGTGAATCAGCGCACGACGGTGAGACTCGGCCGGTCCAACGCTCCGGGTACCCGCTGATAGATCTGACCGCGGATCGTGGTCAGCCGCTTCCAGCCGGTGCGTGTCGATGCCGCGATGCGGGCGCTATCGGCTCCGAGCATGCCCAGCAGACGCGCGGTGTGCAGCATCCGCATGGGCAGGCCTCCGAACACCTGCCGTGACCAGATCTCTTCGGCGAGCGCATCGGCGTCGATCGCCGACACCGAACGTGACTTGAATTCCGCGACCGCTCCTTCGACCGAAGGCACCACATCACCGGCCACACCGTGGATGGGCAGGTGCCAGCCATCAGCGGGTGGCAGGACCGCTAACTCCGGGATCCCCGGGCCCGACGCCGGCAGCACCAGCGCGGTCTGCCCCTGTGATCGAGCCTCGAATGCGATCTCTCGCGCTGCGACCGTGACGTCAGCCGACGATGGCGCCGCACCTGCAAGAGGCAGTTGCACATAACTCACCACACGCATCGGCGGGGCGGCATACACGCCGATCGTCGCCGGGCTGTCCATCGTGGAGATCACCACCCGCACCTGCGCCGCGTCGTTCCACCGGCGCAGGCGCTGCAGATGAGCGCCGAGGAGACGGGCTTCGCGTTCCCCGAGCACGATGGCATCGGTTGGCGCAGCGACTGTTCCGCTCACGGATGCCTCCCCTCCTCACTCGGTCCTCGATCAACCCTGGCTCGACGCCCCCTCGTCGGGGGTGTGCAACCCGGCGACCAACCAGGCTCGCGCCTGATCGGTCATCGGTACTGCCTTGCCCGTATCTGGATCGAAGAACACCATCACCGTGCTCGCCCGAGCGGCCAGGGTGCCATCGGAATCCCAGACGATGGCGGCCACCGTGAACGATGACGAACCGATGCGCTCGATCCAGGTTTCCACGATGACCGGTTCGATCCCACCGGGCAGAGGTGCGATGTAGTCGATCTCCTGGTGTGCGACCACCAGTGGTGCAGACACCACTGTCTCGCGGCCCAGGCTCCTCAGCAACCGCAGGCGCGACTCCTGGAGGTAGTCGTAGTACACGACGTTGTTGACATGACCGAGCAGGTCCAGATCTGAGAAGCGTCGCTCGATCGGGATACGAACCGTGGCCATGGGGCTAGTCCCGGGTGAGCTTGCGGTAGGTCGCCCGATGCGGACGGGCCGCCTCGACACCGAGCCGGTCGACCTTGTTCTTCTCATACGACTCGAAGTTGCCCTCGAACCAGAACCACTGCGAATCGCCCTCGTAGGCCAGGATGTGGGTGGCGATCCGGTCGAGGAACCACCGATCATGCGAGGTGATCACCGCGCAGCCGGGGAACTCCAGCAGTGCGTTCTCCAGCGAACCGAGCGTTTCGACGTCGAGGTCGTTGGTGGGTTCATCGAGCAGCAGCAGGTTGCCGCCCATCTTCAGCGTGAGCGCGAGGTTGAGCCGGTTGCGCTCGCCACCGGAAAGCACCCCGGCCGGTTTCTGCTGATCGGGGCCTTTGAACCCGAATGCCGAAACATAGGCCCGCGAGGGCATTTCGACGTTGCCGACCTTGATCCAATCCAATCCGTCGGACACGACCTCCCACACGTTCTTGGCCGGATCCAATCCGGCGCGGGACTGATCGACATACGACAGTTTCACGGTGTCGCCGACCTTGATGTCCCCACTGGTGGGCAGCACGGCCTTATCACCGGTGTCACCTTCCGCTGCAGCCACGATCATCCGGAACAGCGTCGTCTTGCCGACACCATTCGGGCCGATGATGCCCACGATCCCGTTGCGCGGCAGGGTGAACGACAGATCATCGATGAGCATCCGGTCACCGAAACCCTTGGTCAGATGGTCGGCCTCGACCACGACACTGCCCAGCCGCGGGCCCGGAGGAATCTGGATCTCCTCGAAGTCCAACTTGCGGGTCTTCTCGGCCTCGGTGGCCATCTCCTCATACCGATCCAGGCGCGAGCGACTCTTGGTCTGGCGGGCTTTGGCGTTGGAACGCACCCATTCGAGCTCATCGGTCAGCCGCTTGCGTAACTTGGCGTCCTTCTGGCCCTCGACCTTCAACCGCGCAGCCTTCTTCTCCAGGTACGTGGAGTAGTTGCCCTCATAGGGGTAGGCGCGACCACGGTCGAGTTCGAGGATCCACTGGGCGACGTTGTCCAGGAAATACCGGTCGTGGGTGATGGCGACCACGGTGCCGGGGTACTTCTCGAGGTGCTGCTCCAGCCACTGCACGCTCTCGGCATCGAGGTGGTTGGTCGGCTCGTCCAGCAGCAGCAGATCAGGCTGCTGCAGCAGCAGTTTGCACAAGGCAACGCGGCGCTTCTCGCCACCGGACAGCACCGAGACATCGGCGTCCCCCGCCGGGCAGCGCAAGGCGTCCATCGCCTGCTCGAGTTGGGAATCCAGATCCCAGGCGCCCCTGTGATCGATGGCCTCCTGCAGGGTGCCCATCTCGGCCATCAGCGCATCGAAGTCCGCATCCGGATCAGCCATCGCGGCTGAGATCTCGTTGAACCGGTCCACCATCGCTTTGGTCTCTGCGACACCCTCCTCGACGTTCTCCAGGACCGTCTTGGTCTCGTCGAGTTCGGGTTCTTGCATGAGGATGCCCACGGTGTATCCCGGATACAGCATCGCGTCGCCATTGGACACCGTCTCGATGCCGGCCATGATCTTCAGCAGGGTCGATTTGCCGGCCCCGTTCGGGCCCACGACGCCGATCTTGGCTCCGGGCAGGAACGACAGGGTGACATCGTCGAGGATGACCTTGTCGCCATGCGCCTTGCGTGCTTTGGCCAGGGTGTAGATGAATTCCGCCACGAGGGGCGAGACTACCCCTGCGGCTCCAAGGTGCGAGCGGCCGCCGGGAGGAGGACGATATTCGCGTGGCCGTATCCATCATCAGCCCGCCGATCGCCCCGGCAGCCAGCACCCCCGGATTCCCGGCAGCGGGGACAGCCCGGGCGGTCTTGCTCATCGGCCCGGTGGCCGCTGGCCTGGCGATCCTGGCCAGCCTGCTGGGTCGGGTGCCATCCTCGACACCGGAGGTGCCGGCCTGGACCCTCGTCGCGGCGATCATCGCCCTCGCCGTCGGCATCCCCCACGGGGCGGTCGACCACCTCATGCTGCCGGCGCTGCCCCGCGGGGTGAAGCTGCTCGGGATGGGCGCGGTCTATCTGGCCATCGCCGCAGCCGCGACCATAGCGATCCTGCTGGCACCGGGCCCGGCCTTCATCGTCGTCATCGCAATGACGGTGTGGCATTTCGGTAGCGGTGATGTTGAAGCCTGGGCGACATTGACCGGTGAGCGCACCCATCCCCGCGGCTGGCGCAAGGCGCTGCTGGCCATCGCCGCCGGCGGCGCACCGGTGGTGCTCCCCCTGACCTCACCCGCGGCCATGGCGACGCTGGCCACGCTGCACCCCTCACTCGGTGCCTGGTGGTCAGCCCCGGCCACGACATTCGTGCGCGTCGCGATCCTCGCCGCCGTGGTCGTGTCGATCATCGTGCTGCTGCACACCGGCCGACCGATCGCCGCGGTGCACCTGGGCATCCTGGCCGCACTCGGCATCTTCGCCGCACCCCTGCTGGCCTTCGCCGTGTACTTCGGTGCCTGGCACGCGTTGCGCCACACCGCCCGATTGGCCGAGCACCGATATGGAGATATCACCTGGGCCGGCATCGGTCGCGTGACGCTCATGGGCACCCCGGCGCTGATCGCCACGATCATCATCGTCGCGATCGCGGTCGGGTTCACCGGGTCGCTTGCCGCCCTCGCCCCCTGGTTGTGGGTCGGCCTCGCGGTGGTGTGGGGGTTGACCGTGCCGCACATGAGCCTGGTCGAATACTTCGACCGGCGGGCTACCAGGCGAACGTGAAGATCACTCGCTGTTCGTTGGCATTGATCGGCACGTAGCGCACACTGCCACCGGCTCCCGCATAGCGTCCGGTGCCACCCACGATGACCTGATCCTGTGGCGTGGTGGGTGGCTGCCCACCGGGAGCCGAGACCACACCGGAGACCAGGATGAGGCCGTCGGGAAGGGTGTACTCCACTGTGATGTCGCGATCCTCGATCCCACCGGGCTCGTCGGAGTTGAGGGCGAGGCCGCGGAAAACGAAGCGGCCGATGACATCGCCGCGACGCTTGGTTCGGATGTCACCCTCTGCGAAGCTCAAGGATCCAGAAGAGATGCCGTCATCTCCGAGTTCGAGAACCTGGCGATCAGTGCGCTTGGTGACGATCTTCATCTGCGCCGGTCGTGGCTGACTCCCCCGGGTGGCGGGCGCGGATGCCGCGTTCACCGATGTGGCCTCGGTGAGGGTGATCGACCCATGAGGTCCGGCTGGTGACGCACCGGTGGCGGCACCGAGGGCGAAGGCGATGGTGAGGGCCGCTGACGCGGTGACGGCGCCTGCTCCCACGAGAAGTGAAGAAGATGTGCGGGACATAACGTCCTCCATGTTGTGGTGATCACGATGTGACCGACCAGGGTGTAACCGACCAGGATGTGACCCGGCGAGCTAAGCGGTGATAAGCACCGCATTATCACCGTACACCACCATGGACACATGGACACCATCTTCGATCAGGTCATAGTCATCGCCGCTGACGACTGAGATGGGCACCTCGGTGCCATAGAGCTCGGCGGCCACGAGCGCGCCGGTGGCGATGATGCCATCGGGTTCGGTGAGGATGATGCCCGCAGGGGCCAGACCGAGTCGGATCAGTTCGGCGAGCACGTACGTTCCCGAACTCGAGCCGCGCCCGGTGCGCATCACGAGCACACGACCGGTGACTGTCGCGCCGTGCTGGGGGTGGTGCACGTCGATGATCGTGCCTTCGGGGCCGATGCCACCCCAGAACGACACGGGATCGTCGAGTTTCAACACCGCGGCCTCCGCGGATCCAGACGTGATGCGGGTGCCGGTGATCGAGGTCATGTGAACAGCTCCCGGTTCCAGGTGATGCGCCCCGTCGTCGCCGATGTCACGCATTCATCCAGTGTCGCGAGCACCACGTCGATGCCGAGGTTGCCCGGCGCGTAGTGGGCCCATTTGCCGGAGTTCGTCATCACCGCCTGGGTGCCAGGCCGCAGGATCGAGGTGACGTAGGTACAGGTGTCGAGCACGAACGTCACCCCCCATTCCTCCAGCGGTGCGATCAACCCGCGTCGCTCGGCTTCGGCGAACACCGAGCGGCCGGTGGAGATATAGAACGCAACACCATCGGCCAGGGGTGCGGCCCCGACGATCGCCTCATGGGCCTGAGCAATCTCATCGACCGAGGCGTGCGGGGTGCCCAGGC
>JAGYOB010000109.1 GCA_018399515.1 Candidatus Nanopelagicales bacterium | reverse complement strand
GCGAGCCGCTCTCGGAAGAGCTGCCGGTACTGCGTCGTCGGCGAGACGACGTACTCCTCGGCGATCGCCAGGCAGCTCGCGAGGATCGTCTCGCCGTGCATCGCGGCCCCGGCGGGATGCTCAAGGGCCAGCGTCACCGCATCCTGGATCGCGGCGTACTGGTACGTCATGCCGACCGCACTGGTCGCCCTGGGCCACATGAGCAGGTCGTGCCGCACCGGCGTCGGAACGTCGCCGGTCGCGGCACGCACCCTCACCGTCGCGTAGACCGGCAACCCCGTGTCGGAGGTCGATGCCTCCTTGAACGCGCGGTACTGGTAGTCGCTGACGATCAGCGGGCCATCGACGTACATGATCGCGGAGAAGGTGATTCTCGAGCCCATCATCGCGCCGAAGTCGTCGGGCAGCGGATAGGTCTCCTGATTCGCCACGGTCGTCAGCGACACGGTCGGCCGCAGGAACGACCACTGGTGCGCGGCGAACCCGGCCACCGGAGGCGGCTGATAGAACTGCCGCAGCCCGCGGCGGACGATCGAATCGACATCCTCCTGCTGCGTGATGTTCAGGTTCGTGTAGTCGCGGCCGAACGACAGGAACCTCGCCACCTCGCGGCGAAGCTCGTCGAGCGTCAGCGACAGCGTTGGCTCAGCCACGGAAGATCCGCCTGATGCCAGCCTTGATCACGTCGGCGAGCAGGACGCCAGCGGCGAACGCGGCGATGCCGAACCAGATGCTGCCCAGCAGCGATTCAATCGTCCCCATGATCATGCCTCAGCCTCCGGTACGCGGCGTCGAGCGTAGGGTCCATCACGCGGAGGGCCGCGACAGCCTCCCGGAGGGACGTTTCGTGCTCCTGATCGACCGCCTCGTGCAGCAGTTTAGCGGCGCTCACCGACTTTCGCGGCAGCCACCCCAACGCCGCACGGATCGCGGAGCCGATCCCCGTCTGCCACAGGATCGCGACGATCGCCAGCAGGATCGCCGCGATCGCCGAGTACTCGACCGCACCCAGCCACCACGGCTCCGTGGGGTCCACCTGCGTGGCATCCACGCTGATGCCGTTCGCGAGCTCGATGATCTCGTCCTGCTCGGCGACCCCGGCCCGGATGCCAGCCTCCTGGAACCGATCCTTGCTGCTGCTCGCCGTCTCGCGGATCGCGACGGCTCGCTCGCTGATCCGCTGGGGAGCGGACTTGCATCCCGACATGATCGCCGACAGGACGATGAGCAGCAGGATCGCAGACCCGGCTGCTGCGGCGATGCGGTAGGTGCGAGCCGACGAGGCGGTCATCGCTTGCGTTCCAGATGCTCGATTCGACGAACGATGTCGGCAAGAGCCTGATCGTGGTGCTTGACCGTCGTGCTCACGGCGACCACGGACTTCACCAAGTCCTTTGAAATGCCGTGCAGCTCGGACAGGCCCTTGTCCACCTGGGACAACGTCTGGTCCTTCCGCCCGATCCCCATGACCAGAGCACCGATCCCGGTGAGCAGGACCAGAAGCTGGATCACCATCAACACGTCGCTCAGTGCCATCTCATCCCCCTGTCAGAGCCAGCAGCGTGGACTGCGTCGCGGCACCAGCGAAGGCGGACGCCTTCGCTCTCTCGGTCATTTCGACGAGGGCAGCGTCCATGTAGGTGTTCCACACTTCCGTGGACCGCCACGCGAGGTCGGCCTCGCTGCCAGCGACGTACTGGTACACGCCATCGACGAGGGCCGGGTCGGGCAGATTGTCGAACAGCCCCGGAAAACGGCGCTTGATCCGCAGGCGAAACACCGATCGCTCGTTGGTCGCGGCGTCGATGGTGCCGGGGTTGATGCCAGCCAAGCACGCCCGACTCGCGTAGTACTCCTCGGGAGACCAGAACGCTGGTCGCGCGCCAACCTTGGCTATCGCCCTCGCCTGCTCGCGCCACGACTCCATGTCGATCGTCACATGCTTGTACCACCCTTGGACTTGTGGGTTGTCCACATGCACGTTGTCTCGGCCCGGATGGGTGGTGATCACAGCCGCGTACACCGGGTTTTGCCTAGCCAGCTTCACCGACAGCTCGCAGATGTCCTCCCACATCAGGAGCCACGACGCGCGGATGCTGTCGGCCGCAGAACCGTATAGGTTGGGGTTGCGCAGACGATCGTCCATGTAGCACCGAGGCGAGAGCCAGCGCATCCTGTCGGCGACCGGCTGCATCACGATCTCTGCGGTTTCGAGCCAGAACCCCCTGTAGTCGTCGCCCGAGTAGTTCCCGAGCGTCGCCGGGTTGCCCCACCGCGATGTGTCACCGCCCGTTCGGGATTGTCCGAAGTCGAGGTCCGACAGAAATGAGATCGCCGTTGTGTTCTGGCTTCTCAGCGGCCAGATGTGCAGGCACCACTTGGATGCCGGGAATGTGGCGTGAAGCCCGTCGAACACATGAGTGACGCCTTCGACGGCGGCGTCGTACGCCGCCATGTCAAGGTTGTAGTCCGACTGGCCGTAGTCGCCGGAGTACGTCATGCCGGACAACGCACGCCTGCTCCACAGATGCGCACGCATGCCAGCGTAGAGGCCTTGCCAGACGAACGACTCGTCGTTGTACGCCCAGAAGCCATCAACGTCGTTCGCCGACTGGATCGAGTAATGGAACTGCCTGTCGGTGTTCGGCGACAGCGCGAACGTGTCGTAGATGGCATCGATGCGTGGGCATGTGATCTCGCTTCCCCGCGAATCCGTGACCGATGTCGATCCAGACGACGGGAAGGTGTATCGAGCGCCATTCGATGTAGGCGACCACGCACCCGGATAGAACTCCCGGTACTGCTCTCCGCCGATTGCGGTCAGCGATGCGGAAGAGGCGGCGGGCCAATCCTGCCGGAATGCCGCGAAGTCGTTCGCCGTGTAACCGAACAGGGGCTGGCCTCCTACATCGTAGCCCCAACCCCAAGACGTAAGGAATCGAGGTGACATCAGGCGTTGTTCTCGCTCGCGAGGGAGGCCAGCGTGGACTGCTTGGCGGCACCCTGCCGCTTCGCCTTCTCGATCCTGTTCC
>JAGYOB010000108.1 GCA_018399515.1 Candidatus Nanopelagicales bacterium | reverse complement strand
GTCATCGTGTCATGGACGCCGCGGAGAGCCCGGATGACGCGCACTAGGGTGTGCGCTATGGGTGACCGGCTGGGCCTTCTCAGCGACCTCACCCTTGCCCGAGCCACGACCGATCGTGCCGAGCACCGCCGCGGTGATGACGGGTGGGTCGCCGACACCTGGTCGAATCCGGCGACCCGTGTCCTGCGGGTGAACCGCGCTCGGTTCCCGCTGACCGGCGATGCCGAGTTGCTATGGGTGCGACCGGACGAGGTGGAGGTTTCCGCGGAAAAGTTGTTCCTCGGTGTCGATGCTGACGATGTCGCCTATTTCGCCGCCCGCGTCGGCCCCGATGACGATGAGGGAGTGCCCTCGGCGATCACCTGGGGTGATCTGCGCCAGTACGGGGTCGGACTTTCCGACCGCGATGCCGGGCTGGCGGTCGCCGCTGTGGCGCTGGACAACTGGCATGGCAACCACCCCCGCTGCGCACGTTGCGGAGATCCGACCGTGATCGGCAATGCCGGCTGGATCCGCCGCTGCCCATCATGTTCAGCCGAGCACTATCCGCGCACCGATCCGGCGGTCATCATGCTCGCGATCGATGACGAGGACCGCGCGTTACTCGGTCGGCGCGCTGATTGGCAGCCGGGCTGGTTCTCCACCCTCGCCGGTTTCGTCGAGGCGGGGGAGTCGGCCGAGGCGGCGGTGCGTCGTGAGCTCACCGAAGAGTCCGGTGTGGTGGTCGATGAGGTGACGTATCTGGGCAGTCAGCCGTGGCCGTTCCCCTGCTCGCTGATGCTGGGTTATCACGCCCACGCCACGAGCACCGAGATCACCGTGGATGCGACCGAGATCGTCGAGGCACGTTGGTTCACCCGTGAGGAACTGCGCGCGGAGTGCGAGGCCGGCACCTCTGCCGTCCCACCGGCGGTGTCCATCGCCCGCAAGATCATCGAGCGCTGGTTCGGCGGCGAGATTCCCGGGGAGTGGGGTCGACCGTAGCGATCTAGCTGATTTCGGCGAGGTGGCGCTCGACGGCGCCGATCGGGGGGTTGGTCAGCGTTGAGCCATCGGGGAACAGCAGGGTCGGCACGGTGTGGTTGCCGTTGTTGACGCTGCCCACGAACGCCGCCGCTTCATCATCGGCTTCGATGTCGACCTCGCGAACCGTGATCCCGGCGCGGTCCATCTGGGCCTTGAGGCGGAAGCAGAACCCGCACCAGGACGTGGTGAACATGGTGACGGCAGGATGTTCGGGCAGGTGCGGGGTAGCGTCGGTCACGGTGACGATTGTGCGGGAGCCGTTGGCGCAGCGCCACCTCGGCCCTGTGCCTGAGTGCCGTTGTCGGGGCGACCTGACACGATGCGGGGCGTGACCGATGCGATCCTCGACCCCCTCGACGACGAGCAGCGTGCCGTCGCGCAGGCGGTCGAGGGGCCGGTCGTGGTGTGGGCCGGGGCGGGGACGGGCAAGACCACGGCGATCACCCACCGCATCGCCTATGCCGCCCACGCCGGTGCCCACGATGCTCGGCGTTCCCTCGCGGTCACCTTCACCAATCGTGCCGCCGGCGAGATGCGTGACCGGTTGGCCAACCTGGGTGTGGAGGGGGTGCAGGCGCGCACCTTCCATGCCGCGGCCCTGCGACAACTGCGCTACTTCTGGCCGCGCGCGATCGGTGGCAACATCCCCGAGGTCGCCGGACGCATCGCACCGCTGGTGGGTGAGGCCGCTGCGCGCGCGAAGGTGGCCAGCAACGCTGCGGTGGTGCGCGAACTGATCGGTGAGATCACCTGGGCCAAGCAGTCCAACGCCCTCGCCGATGGATATGTTGCGCTCGCATCGAAACACCGACGCGACACCGCACTCGATGCCGCTGATATCGCGCGGGTCTTCACGAGTTATGAAGACATCAAATCCGAGAAGGGTGTCATCGACTTCGACGATGTGCTGCTGCTCACCGTCGCGATTCTCGATGATCGGCCCGATATCGCCGACGAGGTGCGCGGCACCTATCGGCACTTCACCGTGGATGAGTTCCAAGACGTCAGCGCCATTCAGGATCGGCTGCTGCGGCTGTGGCTCGGTGAACGAGATGATGTGTGCGTCGTGGGCGACACCGCGCAGACGATCTATACCTTCGCCGGTGCCGATGACGCATTCCTGCGTGGGTTCGCCGCGCGATTCACCGGCACCACCCAGGTGCGGCTGGTGCGCAATTACCGAAGCCGGACGCCGATCGTCGAGGTGGCCAACTCCGTTCTGGCGCAACTGGATTCACCCACGGGCGCTCTGGTGCCTACTCGTGGTGAGGGCCCCAAGCCGCAGGTTGTGTCCTTTGCCGATGAACCCGCGGAAGCCGCCGGAATCGCTGATCAGGCGCGCGATCTCATCGCCTCGGGAACATCCCCCGGTGATATCGCTGTTCTCGTGCGTATCAACGCCACGCTCCCGGCATTGGAAGAAGCTTTCGCCGAACGTGGATTGCCTGTCGTGGTGCGCGGTGGAGAGCGGTTCTTCGATCGTGGTGAGGTGCGCGAGGGGATCACCCGGTTGCGCGGTGCCGCCCGATCGGGGGAATCCCACGACGGCACGCTGGCTGAGCAGGTCGCGGCCGTGCTCGCGGTCATGGGCTTCACCCCGGAACCACCGCGCGGCACCGGCCCGGTGCGGCAACGCTGGGAATCCCTGGCCAGCCTTCACGCGCTCGCCGCGGGCATGCCCGAAGGCACCGATCTGGCCGGGTTGATCGACGAACTCGATCGACGCCAATCCGCGCAGCACGCACCTACCGCCGATGCGGTCACCTTGACCACCGTGCACGCCGCCAAGGGTTTGCAGTGGCAGGTGGTGTTCGTCGCCGGCATGAACGAGGGCGGCTTCCCGCACGGGCAGGCCGATTCGCCGGCCGACCTGGCCGAGGAGCGGCGGTTGTTCTATGTCGCGCTCACCCGAGCCCGGGAGCGTCTCGTGGTGACGTGGGCTCGAGCCCGACAGCCGGGTGGGCGCGAACGTCGGGCGAGTCGGTTCCTCGATGATGCGTTCCCCGGCTCGGTGTCGAGCCCGACCCGTTCGGGTGGCACGCCCGGTCGGACCCGACGCCGGGGTCCTGCTGCCTGTCGGGTGTGCGCCAAGGCCCTGGTCACCCCCGCTGAGCGAGCTCGCGGTCGGTGCCGGACCTGTCCGGGCACCGCCGATGAAGCCCTCGTCGAAGCCCTCAAAGCCTGGCGGCTCGTGGAATCCCGGGAACGGGGCGTGCCCGCCTACGTCGTGCTCACCGATGCCACCGTCGAGGCGCTGGCCGAGCAGCGACCGGCCGATGTCGAGGCGTTGGCGGCGATCAGCGGAATCGGTCCGGACAAGCTCAGCCGCTACGGCAGTGCCCTGGTGACGTTGATCGCCAAGGGAGGGCACGCCGAAGTTCCCAGAGAATCCTGAGACGGGAAAACACGCCATCTGCGACATAGTTGAGATATTGTCGTGACATGGCCATCATGGACCGTGTGAGAGTTGTCACAGCCACCGCCGCGACGCCTGACCACGATGGGGCGTCGGTCGCCGTCTGCTGCAGCGATTGCGGGCAGCGAGCGGGAGCAGCCACACCCCCGGTGTCGTGGGGCTACGCCCGCGAACGAGGGCGCGTCCAGCGGACCTGCCCGGAGTGCGTTCGGGCCAGCCTGGACGAGATCGAGACGTTCGTCCGGTTCTAACGGCGTGTTCTGACAGCGCGTTGCGCTACGCCGCTGTCGGGGCTCTCGTCGCTCCAACCGCAGCCGCACAGCGGATGCGCGGGAAACTCCTCACGGCGCTCCAGACCGCCGGGCAGCGACAGGTGCAGCCGATGAGACATGGGGATCGCTTCCGCATGTTCGCCCAGTGATTCCAGCCACGCACATACCTGCATCGCAGCGTGAGCGGCGACAGCGGCAGCCAAGGCGGTGTCCACCGCCGCGACATCGGGGTGGGCGTGAACACGTTGCAGGTGCAGCGAGGCGAATGCCGAATCGGCATCTTGGGCATGCAGGAGCCCGCATCGCAGGCACGGTGTTCTGCCGGGCACGACGAGCGGGCCGATGCTGCCATGGGCTCCCCAGGCGGCCACCGCAAGGTGAGGTACATCGAGGGCCAGACAGCCGGCGTCGTCGAAGGAATCCGGATGCCAGGCGTGGGCGAGCACGAACAGGTCGATACCGGTGGCTTGGGTTCGGCCGATACGGGCCGCCGAGGACGGTGGAGCAGCATCGGTGACATGGCCGATCCCGCTCTGTCGCAACGAAATTCGCACTGCTTGAGCGAGTGGTCCGGTGCCGTACACGCTGATGCGGGCCAAAGCCCGTGCATCGACGGTCAGGTGCGCTCGCTCATCGGTGTAGGTGAGTCGCGCAGCGGCAGCATGGCGCTGGTCGCGATCACGAAGTGCGCGAGGCCTGCTGGACGTGACGTTCGCAGCGCGTGCCGCATCGTCGAGTGCACCGGCTGAATCCAGAGCCCGCAGCATCATGCGACCGGCGTCGGCATCAGGGCAGTCGGCAAGGCAGTCCTCGAGGGTGCGATCCCCGCGCAGGGTGCGGGCCCAACGCAGCAGATCACGTGGCAGGTCGCTGATGAGCACCCTGCGGTCAGCCTCGCCGACTTGGATCGTGCGAGCCGAGCGCCACAGGATCGGGGTGTCCCGACGCAACCAGGGTCGGTGGGGAAGGCGGTGATCGAGCATGGCCCACTGTGGCATCGCAGGGCCACCCCGCGCCGATTTCATCCACAGGCTCCGCGCCCGGGGCTCGCCGACCGTGAAGCGGTCAGGTCAGGTCAGGTCAGGTCAGGCGAAATCAGGAACGTGATGAGGGTGCGGGTGCAGGTGAGCACGTCGTCGATGCTCACCCATTCATTCGGGGCGTGGGCGACGGCCGAATCACCCGGCCCGTACTGCAGCGTCGGGATTCCCGCGCCGACCAGCAGCCGCAGATCCGAGCCGTAGGGGGCGCCATAGATCGCCGGCACCCGCCCGGTGATCTGCTCGTGCGCGGCGGCGACCGACGTCACGAGCGGGTGGGCGGGATCGGTGCGACCGGGGGCGAACTGTCCACCCCACCACTGGACCTCGATGGGGTGCTCGGCCAGCCAGGGATCGGTGTGGCTGAGTGCGGCCAGCGCCTGCTCGAGAGCGGCACGAGCCTGGTCGGGGGTCTCGTCCAAGGCGACCCCCAGCCGGCCCTCAGCGATACACAGATCAGGCACGGTCGAGGCCCAATCCCCGGCCTGCACGGTGCCGATCGACAGGGGATAGGCGACATCCCACCTCTGCATGAGCGGGTCGACTGCGCCGTTGCGAGCAGCTTCGAGTTCGGCCAGGGCGGTGAGGGCGAGGGCGAACTTCTCGATCGCGCTGACACCTTCGCGGCGCCGTGAGGCGTGGGTTGCTGCACCGCGCGCGATCAGCCGGAAGGTCAGCGCGCCGCCGTTGGCGGGCACGATGTCCAAATCGGTCGGTTCGGGGATGATGCAGCGGGCGATGTCGATGCCGCGGGCAGCGAGGCGATCGAGGAGCGCGAAGGTGCCCAGGCCGCCATCCTCTTCGCCGCTCACCGCGGCGAGATAGATATCCCCGGGCACCGGGACCCCTGCCGTGTGCACCGCGCGCGCAGCGAACCAGGCGGCGACCAGCCCGGCTTTCATATCGGTGGTGCCGCGACCGATGATCTGGCCATCGGCCACGACGGGGGTGAACGGATCGGTGTGCCAGGCGCTGAGATCACCGGGCGGGACGACGTCGGTGTGGCCGAGCAGCAAGGTCGCCGGGCCCGAGCCGGTACCGGGGATTCGGGCGAGGACCCCGACTCCGGCGCAGCGGTCGACCTCCATCCCGGGGAAGTCCGCGCGGGTAGTGAGATCGGGCAGATCGAGGTGCCACGTGTCGACGTCGAACCCGTCATCGGTCCAGGCCTGGGCGAAGAATTCCTGCGCGGTGACTTCTGCGGGAGTGCCACCGATAGAGGCGATGGCCACAACGCGCTCGACGGCGTCGACCACCTGTCGGGGATCGACGCCGTCGAGGACGTCTGAACTATGCGTGCGTCGGGAGTCCACGAGCCGTGAGGCTACGCCGATCCCGTGTGCTGTGCTGGGTGTACTGCGTGCGATCAGGCCTTGCCCAGGATGCGGGTCACCTTGGTGCCGCAGACCGGGCAGATGCCCTTGGCGAAGCGCCGACCGTTGGTCTCTTCGACATTGCCGGTGAACTCGCGCTTCTCCTTGCACTTCACGCAGTACGCCTCGCCTGTGTATGACTCGGCCATGGCCAACCTTTCCGTTCGCTGGTGCAGCACCCTGGGATGGGTGCTTTCGCCGGGGCAGCCGGGTGTGCCACCCGGGGGTCCGCCCGCGGCGGCCCGCTGACACCCTAGGACAGCCGGTGCGCTGATGGGCGCACCCTGAGCCCCCCAGGAGGCGTGTCATGTCCGAATTAAACCCATATGTCGATTTTGGTATGACCGGTCAGGTCCGCGTCGTGGACCAAGGGGCGGGTGTGGTCCTACTCATCCTGCGCGATCCGCAGCGACGCAATGCGATGAGCACCGACATGACCGAGGCCTTTGCGCACGCCGTGGCGCACCTGCGGGAACGGGATCGGGCGGGGGAATTGAGCGCCGTGGTGTTCACCGGGGAGGGCTCGGCGTTCTGCGCCGGCGGGGACCTCGGCTGGATCGGCGCGAAGCCGGGGGCAAGTGTCGCCGAACTGCGCGATCGGATGCTGCCGTTCTACGCGACCTGGTTGGGATTGCGGGAATTGAGCGTGCCGAGCATCGCGGCGGTCAACGGGGTGGCCGTCGGCGCCGGGGCGGCGGTGGTGCTGGCCTGCGATCTGGCCATCGGTGGACAGCGAGCAGCGTTCTCGGTGCCGTTCACCCGATTGGGGCTGCATCCTGGGATGGGCATCTCGTATCTGCTGCCATCGGTGGTGGGCCTACGTGC
>JAGYOB010000107.1 GCA_018399515.1 Candidatus Nanopelagicales bacterium | reverse complement strand
TGATCAGCGGATTCGTTGAACGCACGGTGAGCGGACAACTGACCTTTCCTGACACGGGCATGAGCGATCCAGTCCCAGCACAGGAATCCTTACCAACCGGGCCCCTACTGCTACTCATTTTGGGTGCGGTTGCCCTTATCGGGTTGCTCGGGATTTTCACGTGGCTCGGGCATCGTCGTTCCATAGATGCGAGAAGCGACGCGTTTGTTGCTCCAGAAGATCAGTAATACGAATCTATGAACTATTCATCTCGTCTTGAATCTCGTCGCGATCTTCTCTGCGGTGGACTTGGATCCTGATCCGCTTTTCCGGACACCTGCATTGGAGGGACAGCCACGTGATCGAATTACGTCTTGGCCGACCCCATGTCGATCCAGCGTCTCGAAGATTCCGGATGGATCGAAGGTCATACCTCGCTGGCCTTACCCGCGAGTTTCGAAGCAAATGCACTCAGGGCGAAAGCCTGTTGAATTCGTTCGCCTGCCTCCTTAGCGAAGGCAATGTCCGAATGCATCATGGTCACTGTTCCAGGATAGGTCATTTTGGTCTCGCACTACGCGCTTCCGCGCGCCACCGCCTCATGGGACTGCCCTGCCAGCACACCTTGCTCGTCACGGATTCTTCTCGAGAATCGGCGAGATCGTGACGCTGATCGTCTTGCTGTCACCCTTCGTTGTGGCAGCGATCCTGCCCTGGATCAATCTTCAGTGGGCGTGGTGGATCGTGGCCGGGTATGTGCTCGTAGGATTCGCGGCCACCCTTGCTCGACTGGTACCGGTCAAGACGTCCTGACTGTCACAGTTCCTCAACCCGTTACCGCTCCGGCATCCAGGGCTGACAAGATGCGAGCCCATTCCTGACCCACCTGCGCACCCAAGTGGGCCTGACCCAGCTGGAACAAGGATGTCAAGGCTGACTCATCCCGCTCGACCGCGGCTTGCTGCACGGCGTCCTCCCAGGCAGCACGATCGAATTCCACACCTCGAGTATCCCCCCGTGTGTCCTTGCGGTCATCTGTGACCATTGGGGTGTGCTCGATCCGTGGCGGTGGTGCGATGCTGACGATGAATCGGTCTCGGACTTCCTAGCAGCAACCATCCAGGGGTTCATCGAGTGCGGGGGATGGATCAACCCGGATGCTCGACTCATCGCCCGGAAGGGTGACCTGCACATCGAGTGCGAGGCCGAGGAAGGCGCACCGCTCATCCGTGTGCCCCGAACCGCGATGCTTCCCGTGACGCGCGTGCAGTGGCACCCCGGTCGCGATGAGCTCTCCATTGACGATTTCGGGCCTTGGCCGAAGACCGCAGACCTTTCCCTACTGCCCTTACTGCTGACCCAGATCGGCCTGCACAACTCCTGCGACAAACTCCCCCGGTTGACCCGTACTCACCCCAGTGCCTGCGTGGATCTGCCTGATGAGGTGGTCGAGGCCATCCGGGTGCTGCGTCCGTCCTTTCGCTCTCGACCGATGTCGGCGGCCGAGGTGTTCTGGTCGACACGGACATTCCGACTTCCCGCATTCGATGCAGTGGCCGAACCGGTCGCCCTGCCGGTACTCGATCTGCTCGATCACCATCCGAGAGGCTCCGTCGGGCAGTGGCACGACGACTCATTCACCGTCACGGTGGCTCGGCCTACGGGAACACCCGAGTGCTTCGTCACCTACGGCTGGGAACGAGATGCGCTCGACATGGCACTCGTGTATGGATTCGCCGACACCACCGCGCCCTGGGCGCACTGCGGTCCGATGGTCGTGCAGGCTCCGGAAGTGGGAACCGTGCGAGTTCTCGACCAGGGACGCACTGCCACCGGTGAACTGCTCCCCCTGCGCGCGCAGCGCTCCGGCGATGTTTGGTCGCTCAACCGATTCACCTTCGAGTCGATGAATGCAGCAGCCGATCTGTCTGTGGCGACGGGTCAGTCGCTGCAGTGGTGCGCGGAGGCCGTCGAGGCCATCGCTACGGGTTATCTCGCCGTACTCGCTCAACTACGTTCGCAACTCGTGTCGGCACCACCGAGTCCCGCAACTGATGTGCTGCTCATCGCCATCGAGCATCTGCGCTCCGTTGTCGAACCCCTCGCCGAGTGACGGTGATCCGAATGACTAGATCGTCGACCACAGTTCGAGTACCGCCGGGGCGTCGGCAGCACCCTGTCGGCTGCCCATGTCCCAGGCGGTAGGAATAGCGGACGGATCCATCATCTGATCATCGCTGAACGACTCCGGCACCGCCGTGATCACCCGCGTACCGGACTCCTTCAATGCGATGAGGTCGGTCGCGTCCTGCTGTGTGGCGCCGCTGGCGGTGAACCCGCGAAGTGACAGCACCAGCGCTGTCTTCGCCCCGGCGAGCAGGTCCAGGTGCAGCGCGGTCGCTCCCACCCCACCGTCCATGCACTTGCGATCGA
Organism: Candidatus Nanopelagicales bacterium; assembly: GCA_018399515.1. Lineage (GTDB taxonomy): Bacteria > Actinomycetota > Actinomycetes > S36-B12 > S36-B12 > M55B157. The sequence goes on along the minus strand of JAGYOB010000107.1, from coordinate 1,845 downwards.
GTACCTGCTGGGGCGGGAACATCCCCGGGAGGGCTGTGCTCGCGGCCATCGCCTCGGTCGGACTCGCTCCCGATTCCTGCTGCACGACGCAACGTTCACCGGTGAAGGTGTCCATGCAGGTGATGTGCACCGCCTCACCCGGCCAGTCACCGTTGCCGGCTACGCGCGTGATGGTGCGACGCAGGTCTTCCGGCGCGGCAGTCTGTGCCGCGAGCGCGGCATGACCCACCGTCCGGATGGATTCATGATCACTGCTGGTTGTCCGTTCGAAGATATCCCAGGCACGCTCCTGGCTGGGGTGCATGTGCTTCGAGGAAGACTCTTGCTTCGCCAAGCGTGGAAAATGCCCGAGGACGTCGAGTTCGACCTGCAACCGGCGTAGGCCATCGCGCACGAGCACCGTTGCCACGAGCGAGCCCGCCGAGGTACCCACCACGCGATCAGCCGAGCGCACCGCAACCCCGGCATCCATCAATGCGGTCAGGTAGCCGACCTGCCAGGCAACGAAGAAGATGCCACCCCCGCCAAGGCACAGTCCGCGGCTCGCCTCTTGGCCGTAGCGGGCATCGAAGGAGATTTCGCACGCGAGTGTCATGCGATCAGTAAATCGAACTTCGTTCATTTCGTGAAGTCGGATTCGCAGTACCCATCAGCAAGTTCGATGAATTGCGAATGGACAGAACCTTGCCGTTCCCATCAGGAGAGGAATCTGATGAGGGCACCGGCGAGAGCGACAGGGTAGGTGCGCACCTGATCGAGTTCGACCCACTCGTCGATGGCGTGCAGCGAACCACCGGCCGGCCCGAAGACGAGGGAGGGAACCCCCGCGGCCTCCCACAGTGCAGATTCCATCCAGTAGGGGGCACCGTATTCACGAGGAGGAGATTCGACCATCTCACCCCGCAGATGTTCGATGAATCGCGTGGCCGCACTGTCGGGGGTGATCTCCCAGGCAGGGCGCTCGAGTTCCATGAACGCTTCAGCGGTGATGCCCGGACAGTCTTCGGCCACTCGGTGCAGCAGTTGCTCGAGTTCGGCGAGCGCATCCGCACCCGTTTCCCCCGGCAGTGTGCGCCGCTCGACCCAGGCCTGAGCCTGCGCGGCCACCGTGAACGGTGCTGTCCCTCCCCGCGCCACACTCACCACTGCTGAGCCATGCCCGACCAGTGGATGCGGTGGTACCACGCCGGTCAGCGCCCCATCGTGTTCACCGACAACACTGAGCAGTCGGCCCAGCGCTGCGATCGCATCGACACCTTCTTCTTTGCGGGATGTATGGGTGGCTCGACCGTGGATATCGACTCGCATCACGGCGAAGCCGCGATGCGCCACGGCTACGTCCAACCAGGACGGTTCACCGATGATCGCCAGATCCGCAGCAATTCCCCGCTCAGCCAGCGCATCGATCACAGCAGGGGTCCCGACGCTGGCATCCTCCTCATCAGCGACGAACGCGCACACCACGGTGCCCGCCGCGGGCGGATTCTGCGCCAGCATCTCTGCGGCGATGACCATCCCCGCTACACCGGCTTTCATATCGCAAGTGCCTCGACCCAACATCCGATCACCTTCGATGCGCGCGGTGAACGGGTCATCCATCCCCTCGACTCCGACAGTGTCGACGTGACCATTGAGCACGACAACAGGCCCCGGGCCGAACGACGCAATCGCCACCAGGCTGGACCGCCCGGGCATTCCCGCCGGCTCCACGATGGAGGTGTCGAATCCGCGTGACCGGAGTCGATCCGCGAGGAATCCGACGATCTGCGCTTCCCCGGCCGCACCCGGGACGAGCGTCGGGTTGATCGAATCGATGCCGACGAGTTCCGCTGTGAGGCGAACGGC
>JAGYOB010000106.1 GCA_018399515.1 Candidatus Nanopelagicales bacterium | reverse complement strand
GGCCCGAACCACAGGTTGACCCAGTACACAGTGATATCCGGACCGAGCGCGGCCATCATCGCGTCTACCGCCTGTTCCATCGAGACGCCAAGCCACCAGATGTCATTCGTCCCCAGAGAGACAACGACGGTCTCGGGAAGCTGATCGAGTTCTCGGGCGCGCTCGACCTGACCCACACCCCAGGTCGACCCTCTCGCTCCCCAGCAGCGCACCGTCGGCGCCCACCCTGTCGCGGTGAGTTCCGCCTCGAGAAGCGGGCGGGCGTTGCGATACAGCGAGTCACCGATCATCAGGATGCAGGGGGTGGACTCAGCCTACGCCGGCCACACCGGGCTCGTGCAGCCATCGCCTCGGATGTCGACGGGCCACTCCGGTTCGAGCATGTCCTCCCCGATGATCGGCTCGAGAGTCGGATCAGGCGTCGGCTGCAGGGCTGGTTCGGGGAGGGGTATCGAATCGACCGGCCCGACAGCATCGGCGTCACCTTCGGCAGGGATCGGACTCGCCTCCGGCGCCGACATCGGCTCTACGGCGACGACATCACCACCGGGCTCACTGTGCGTGGCTGTCACGTTCGCACCCCACGCGAAGCCTGCCACCGCCGAAAGGGTGAGCGCGAGCGATGAGAGGCCGACTTTCGCTCTCGCCGGCCAGGCGCTGCGAGCATGGCGCATACCCGCAGTCTAGGAACATCGTCGCCGCGAAGCCAGGCGACCCAGCCGGGGTCCGCAGGCACCTCCGGGCTGAGGACACCAGGAGGCCGCAAGCTCGGCTAGGACAACGCCCCGATCAAAGCCAGCACCAGCAGCCCGGCGGCCATCATCGACAGCCGAAACGGCCAGGCCGTGGCCGGTGTCCGATTGACCTGGAGCGCCGCAGTGATCGAGACGACCACCGCCCCGACCCCGGCCGGAACCGTGACCCACAGGGCGCCCAGACTGCCCTGGGCGATCACGACGGCAGCCGACAGCGTCGTGATGGACACCAGGAGCGTGGCGGTGACCGCCGCGGGCAATCGCTGCGGCAACCCGCGAATTCCTTCGACCCGATCGCTGTCACCGTCGGGCAGCACGTTGGCGAAGTGCGCTGACACCCCCAGACCGGCTGCGACGAGCATCACCCACCCATCGGGCCACCGCGGTGGCTGTGCCGAGAGGCTGACCAGTGCGGGTAGGGCGGCGAATCCGGTGGCATAGGGAATGGCCGACCAGACGGTGGCTTTCAATCCGGCGTTGTAGGCGAAACCCGACACGAGGAACACCACCTGAAACACACCGACCAGGGGATCGACGAGCACGGAGAGCACCACCGACAGCATCGTGGCGACGGCGACGACAGCCCACGCTGTCGACAGAGGCAACGCACCGGTGACGAGTGGCTTATCGGTCCGTCCTGCTCGCCGGTCCCTGCCCACATCGACGATGTCATTGCTCAGACCGATGGCGATCTGGTTGGCGAAGACAGCGACGACGATGATGACCGTGTTCACCGGTGGCACACCGAACGCAATCGCCAACAGCAGCGTCAACATCGTGACCGCGAACGTGGGAACCGGATGGCTCGCCCGCACGATGATTCCCGGCACGGCTAGCGCGCCAAGCGGTCGACAACAACTCCGAACACGCGCGGCACCCTGCTCGCCAGCGGAACGATGGAGCGACGCAGCGGGGACGATGCCAGCACCACTAAACCGCGGGTGAGCAATCGGAATTCCCGGGTCACCGCCCGCCACCGCCGGGGATAGGACGAGGGGTCGCCGTCACGTAGGGCGATGATCGCCTCGTCGGCTTGGGCGAACCCCACGCGCAGACCCTCACCGGTGATCGCATCGACGTAACCGGCGGCGTCACCGACGAGGAGGACGCGGCCGACCTGCGCCCGGCGAACCCGGTGCGGGAAAGGACCCGCTCCGCGCAGGGTGGACGCAGGGACCGCGCCGTGGAGTCGGGCCCTGACCTCGGGCACCCCGGCGATGGTCTGCTCGAGGCTTGTTCCCTTAGGACCTAGCACCGCGACGCCGACGGTGTCGTCGGCGACCGGGGTGATGTACAACTCCGCATTCCCGGCGTAATACACCTCGATCATCGAGCTCCAGGGTGCTCGCTGGAAATGCTGACGCAACCCGTAGCGACGAGCCCGCCTCGACGGGCGTGCCACCAGACCCAATTGGCGCGCGATGGTCGAATGCAACCCGTCGCAGGCGAGGACATAGTCGGCTGCCACATCATCGGAGTCCGCGCAGTGCACGCGCACCCCCGCCGCATCCTGCGTCACGCCCGTCACTCGCGCCTGGATCCGGTCGACGCCCAGGCGATCGGTTTCCGCGCGCATCGCCTCCACCAGCGCTGTCCGCCGAACCCCTCGCCCAGGCGCACCAGGGAACAGGTGATCAACCTGTGTGGTGCCCTGTCGATAGGACACCCCCAGCAGGTCTCGGCCGGGCGGGTCGAGGCCGAGGTTCTTCAACAACGGCATCACTCCGGGCATGAGCCCTTCGCCGCAGGCCTTATCGCCATCGTGGTCTCGAGCCTCGAGGATGACCGGGTGCATGCCCGCGCGTGAAGCGAACAGCGCAGCGGCCAGCCCTACCGGGCCTCCACCGACGATCGCCACCTTGACTCCGGTCACGCCAACTCCTCGAGCGCCTCGTTCTCCGTTGGGATGCGGAACCCGAGCAGCAAGATCGCGTTGAGCACGGTGAACACGATGGCGGTGATCCAGGCGGTGTGAATCAGCGGGAGTGCGATTCCTTCGATGACCACGATCCAGTAATTCGGGTGGCGCAGCCAGGTGAAACGGTATGGGCCCCGCCGGATCCGGGGAGCCCCCGGGACGACGATGACGCGCGTGTTCCACTGCCACCCCAGGGTGGAGATGATCCAGTACCGCGCACCCTGGCAGGCGATCGTGATGATGAGCATCGGGATGCCCAGCCAGAGGATGAAGGGTCGATCGAAGACCCACACCTCCACGACCGCACCCACCAGCAGAGCCGTGTGCAGGGCAACCATCCACGGGAAGTGACTGCGGCCAACTTCCTTACCGCCTTGGGCCATGGCGATCGCCGCGTTCTTTCGCGAGATGCGCAGTTCGTAGAGCCGT
>JAGYOB010000105.1 GCA_018399515.1 Candidatus Nanopelagicales bacterium | reverse complement strand
GCCATGGTGGCATCGATCAGTCGGCGGTCGTCCTCTCCGGCGAGAGATGCCAGGATCGACAGGCCTACCTGCAAGGCGGCAGCCTCGTCGACGGTCAATCGGGCGGGGGCGACGAGGGTCTGCGGGTCCACCACATCGATATGTCCATCGTCATCCCAGAATTGAATATCGATGAGTTGATCGGGACCGTGCCCGGGCAGACCACAGCACACGACGAGCCAGAGATCTCGTTCCAATTGTTCGGGATCAACGCCAAAATGCTCGGCTGCTTCGGTGACTGTGACCCCCTGATGGCGACTGAGCCAGGGAACGAGAGACAGTAGTCGCGAGAGGCGCTGAACACTGGGTGTGGTCATCGTGCCACCTGATGTTGCCGCGCGTCGTTGCCGATTCTGTGAGCTTCAGCGACCCGCTCCAGACGCATGCGAACAATGTCGGCAACATTCGGCGGGTGCAAGACGACTGCCTGCTCTCCCAGCGCCGCGATATCGGCGCACAGCGACGTGATCTCTCGCCCACCGAGGTAGACGACATCGAATCCCTCCGGGACATCAAACGTGGACCGATCGGATGCATGATCCACGTCCTGCGCCGCCATTCGCAGCCGCTCGCCGGCGCCTACGGCGACAGCGACCCACACGTCATCTACGACGTCGCCGGTATCGGATCCCTCGATCATGTCCGTGGGATCGTGATCGGGGATGGTGTAGTCCCCATCGTTCGGCGCGGCTTCGACCGCTCCCGAGATTCGGGAGAGCCTAAAAGCGCGTGGCGCTTGCCGGTCGCGATCGAAACCGATCACGTACCATCCACCTCGCTGGCCGATGACGCTCCACGGCTCGAGGGACCGTTGACGAGGTTCATCGTCGCGGAGACCGCGGTAGGCGAAAAACACAGGGCGCCGCTGCCGGATCGCCCCCCACAGAACCGGCAGCCATTGTTCGCCCTCCTCAGGACGAACCTGCCAGGACAGAACCTCGCCGGGACCCCCGGTGTACGAGTCGTCAACGTCGCCGGCTGCTTCGAGTTTGCGGAGTGCATTGCGGGCTGGTTCGGCATTCGTCGCCTCGGACCACGCCCGTGCCGCCACGCCGAGGAGTGACCACTGGGCTCCCGTGAATCGAACCGGAGGCAACCTGTAGTCATCGCGTGGGATGACGTACCCGAGGACTTCACCCTCGGCCGTCGTCACCGTCTCAATGGGGACGCCCAAGGATCGCAACTCGTCTTTATCGCGCTCGAACATCCGCTCGAATGCCGAATCTGATGATGATTGGGCGTATCCATCGATGATCGAGCGCAGAGTTTCCCGCGGGATGGGTTGAGCGGTCGAGGTCAAGGCTAAGACGAGGTTGAACAATCGCTCCGTGCGTTCCATGCGTCGTCCTGATCTGCGCGGTGAACGGTCGGGAACTACCCGACCCCGAGAAGGTCGATCACGAACACCAGCGTCCGCCCCGCCAGCCGATGCGAGCCGCTGTCTCCGTAGGCCAACGCTGGCGGAATGACCAACTGACGGCGGCCACCGACCTGCATACCCGGGATTCCCTCCTGCCACCCGGCGATGAGACCTGCCAGTGGGAATCGAATCGGTTCGCCCCGATCCCAGGAAGCATCGAACTGCTCCCCCGTTTCGAAGTCGACCCCGACGTAATGCACCGTGACCTGGTCTCCAGGTGAGGCTTGCTGACCATCGCCGACAACGATGTCGGTGACGACGAGTTCGACGGGTGGCGGGCCCTCGACGAAGTCGATCTCGGGCTTGTCTCGCATCGGCTCGCTCATGAATCTCCTCGTCGGCTTCCGTCGCTTGTCGGTGTCGGTTAGCGGTCGGTTGGCGGTCGGTTGGCGGTCGGTTGGCGGTCAGGGTGTCGATCAGGTGGCGTCGAGCATGTCCACGACGAACACCAGGGTCTCACCGGGAAGAATGCCCGATCCTGGCGGTGGGTTGTCGCCATACGCGAGATCGCTGGGGATCACCAGCACTCGACGACCGCCCGGTTCCATCCCCGGGATCCCCTCCTGCCATCCGGGGATCACCCCGGCGAGCGGGAAGGTGATGGGTTCGCCCCGGGCCCACGACGAGTCGAACACCGTCCTGCTGGTGAGGCCGAGCCCGCAGTACTGGACGGTCACGTTGGCGCCCGCTGCCACCGGCTGCCCGGAGCCGGGAATCAGATCGGTGGTCAGCAGGGAGGTCGCCGGTGCGGCGTCACCCTCGATGGAGACGATGGGGGCGGTGTCGATCGCTCCGGCGACGGCCACCGTGCCCTCGACGGTGGAACCGTCGGCGGGCTGATCGGCATTCGTCGGCTCGACCAACTGCGAGCAGTCACTGACCGCCCAGCCGGAGGTCCCATCGGCGTCGCCATCGTCGCCACCGCCACAGGCGGAGACGGTGACGGTCATGATCAGGGCGCTGGCCGCTAGGGCCGCTGCAGAAGTCAGTCTCTTCACACCCGCGAGGCTATCCCATCCGAAGTGACGCTCCGGCCCTCTGGCTTACTTGAGAGGGTCAGGTCAGGTGAAGTTCACGCGAACTTCGGCGAATCCCAGGCCCCGCGGCCTACATCGAAGCCAGCAGCTTGTCCACCCGCTCATCGACACTGGCGAACGGGTCCTTGCATAAGACCGTGCGTTGCGCCTGATCATTGAGTTTCAGATGCACCCAGTCCACGGTGTAGTCCCGGCGGCGTTCTTGCGCCCGGCGGATGAATTCTCCTCGCAAACGAGCGCGTGTAGTGGCAGGAGGGACGTTCATCGCTTCGAAGACCTCGGGTTCGTGGGTGATACGCGCAGCCATCCCCCGACGTTCCAGAAGGTAGAACAAGCCCCGTTCCCGACTGATGTCGTGATAGGTCAGATCCAACTGAGCGATGCGATGGTCCCTCAATGTCAAGCCGTGCTTGTCCATATACCGCTCGAGCAGACGTTGTTTGATCACCCAATCGATCTCGGTGGCGACCGAATCCAGGTCGTCGGTATCCACGGCCTTGAGCACCCGTTCCCACAGATCGAGTACTCGTGCGGGAATCGAGGCGGGGTCGGCCGCGATGCCTTGCCGGTCGGCGAAATCCCGAGCCAACTCGTAGTACTCCGACTGGATCTCCAGAGCCGAAAGCTCTCGACCATTGGCCAACCGAACGGTTCGCCGACCCGTGGGATCGTGGCTGATCTCGCGGATGGCACGGATGGGATTCTCCAGCGTCAGATCCCGCATCACCGTCCCGGCTTCAAGCATCCGCAGGATGAGATCCGCCGCGCCGACCTTGAGCATGGTCGTGGTCTCGCTCATGTTGGAGTCGCCCACGATCACGTGCAAACGCCGGTACCGTTCGGCGTCGGCATGCGGCTCGTCCCTGGTGTTGATGATGGGGCGGGATCGTGTTGTCGCGCTCGACACACCTTCCCAGATGTGATCAGCGCGCTGACTGATGCAGTACACCGCCCCGCGCGGAGTCTGCTGAACTTTGCCGGCTCCGCTGATCAACTGACGTGACACCAAGAAAGGCAGCATCGAGTCTGCGAAGCGTGAGAAATCGCCCTGTCGGGAGATCAGGTAATTCTCATGGCAGCCATAGGAGTTGCCGGCACTATCGGTGTTGTTCTTGAACAGATAAATGTCACCGTGGATGCCCTCATCGCGAAGCCTGGCCTCGGCGTCGACCACGAGCCCTTCCAGTATTCGCTCTCCGGCCCTGTCGTGCGTAACCAGTTGGCGCACGTCGTCGCACTCGGCGGTGGCGTATTCGGGGTGACTCCCGACATCGAGGTAAAGCCGGGAACCGTTCTTCAAGAAGACATTGCTGCTACGGCCCCAGGACACCACTCTGCGAAAGAGGTAACGGGCTACCTCGTCGGGACTCAAGCGTCGTTGACCGCGGAACGTGCAGGTGACCCCGTATTCGGTCTCAAGGCCGAAGATCCTTCGGTCCACGGTCACCGTCACCTCCTCGGTTGATCTCGATCTGTCCTGCCTGGCCATCGTGTCTAGCGTGTCACGGTCGTTGCTTCGCCCATGCTGCCATTGATGGGAAACCCTGCGGTGTCGAGCAATCTGCTACGGCGATGAATCTGCCTGATGATCATCGGGGGGAACAGGCAGCGCGTCGGGAGAATCCGATGTACCTGCTGGTGGTGGACCAGGAACGCGATCCCCAAGCAGTCCGGCCAACTGATCAACCGTGAGCCGGCGGAAAGCACGCCGTGGACGGTGTCGATCGAGCACAGCGGCCTCGAGTTGCGCCGGGCCTAGCGAACGTGGCGGTGTGCCATCCTCGGTCTGCTCAGCGGTCGATAGCGCCGATACGGCGACATTGATGGCGTCGGCCA
>JAGYOB010000104.1 GCA_018399515.1 Candidatus Nanopelagicales bacterium | reverse complement strand
TGAGACCGGCTTCGAGGTCGATCGCGGCGGGCGCATCACCTGGCACGGTCCCGGCCAACTCGTCGGCTACCCGATCCTGCGTCTGCCCGAACCCCTCGCCGTGGTCGACCATGTGCGTCGCCTGGAGTCGATGCTGATGGCCGCCTGCACTGATCTCGGCGTCACGACGGTCCAGGTTCCCGGGCGCAGCGGAGTCTGGGTCGACGCCGATGATCACGATCCGCAGCGCAAGATCGCTGCCATCGGAGTCCGGGTGTCCCAAGGGGTGACCCTGCATGGGTTCGCGCTCAACTGCGATAACTCGCTGGCCGCTTTCGACGCGATGGTGCCCTGCGGCATCCGCGATGCCGGTGTGACGACCATCACCCTCGAGCGCGGTTCCCCCGTGGGCGTCGGTGACGCCCTGCCGATCATCGAGGGGCACGCTCGGGCGCACCTCGCCGGACTGACCCCGACCTCATAGGCTGGTGCCATGACGGTGGCACCCGAAGGTCGACGCCTGCTGCGGATCGAGGCCCGCAATGTCGCCGTGCCCATCGAACGCAAGCCGGAGTGGATCAAGACTCGGCTGCGCACCGGCCCCGAATACACCGCGGTACGCGAACTCGTCGCTCGAGAAGGCCTGCATACGGTGTGCCAGGAAGCCGGCTGCCCCAACATCTTCGAATGCTGGGAGGACCGGGAGGCGACGTTCCTCATCGGCGGTGAGCAGTGCACCCGACGCTGCGACTTCTGCCAGATCGATACCGGCAAGCCCTCGCCCCTCGATCGAGACGAACCGCGACGCGTCGCCGAATCAGTGCAGACCATGGGCCTGCGCTACGCAACCGTCACCGGGGTTGCCCGAGACGACCTTCCTGATGAGGGCGCGTGGCTGTACGCCGAGACGGTGCGCCTCATTCGAGAGACGAACCCCGGCTGCGGGGTCGAGGTGCTCATCCCCGACTTCTCCGGAAAACCCAAACTCCTCGGCGAAGTGTTCGCAGCGGAGCCATCCGTGCTCGCGCACAACGTCGAGACGGTGCCGCGCATCTTCAAGCGCATCCGACCGGCGTTCACCTACGAACGCAGCCTCGACGTGATCACCCAGGCGCGCACGGCCGGTTTGGTGACCAAGAGCAACCTGATCCTCGGACTCGGCGAAACCGATGACGAGATCGACGAGGCGTTAGTCGATCTGCATGCCGCCGGGTGCGAGCTGATCACCATCACCCAGTATCTGCGGCCCACACCACGCCACCATCCGGTCGAGCGCTGGGTGAAGCCCGAGGACTTCGTCGCCTGGGGTGAACGAGCCGAGGAGATCGGCTTCTTCGGGGTGATGAGCGGCCCACTGGTGCGCTCGTCGTATCGCGCGGGTCGGCTGTACGCCCAGGCCATCGCCGCACGTGGCTGATCTTGCGGGCCTGACATGACGGGGCGCGTCATCGCCCTGCACGTGTGGTCACCCGATGACACCATCCCCGCACCGGTCGACATGATCGATCTGGACTGGGGCGGCGCACCCGGTGACCGCCACCATGGCCGCACCATGCGCTCGGGAGGACGTCAGTATCCGCTCTATTCACGCGGAACCGAGATCCACAACTACCGCCAGTTGAGCATCATCGACACCGCGGAACTCGACGCGATCGCGCAGGCGCTCGGGCTGCCCGAATTGGCGCCAGGGACCATCGCGGACAACATCACCACGTCAGGCCTGCCTGATCTAACCTCGCTGCCCCCGATGACCCGGCTGGCATTCGGGGATTCCCCCGGAGAGGGTCCCGTCATCATCACCGGTGGCGAGAACGACCCCTGCGTCATCGCCGGGCGCATGGTCGCCGCGCGCTACGGCAGCCGAGCGGAATCCTTCCCCAAAGCCGCCATCCACCGGCGCGGATTGACCGGCTGGGTCGAGCATCCCGGCCCCGTGCGGATCGGCGATCGTGTGACCGTGCTCTAACCCGGCAGGTCCGCGCCGTAGGCTGGGCCCATGTCCGACGCCACCCCCAAGAAGACCGGCCGCCTCGCCAAGATCCGTGGCGGGTTCTCCTCGCTGCGCGACAACTACCGGATGACGAAGTCCTACCACCGCTGGGTGGGCTGGGAGATGCTCGGCCTGTTCGTCCTGGCCGTCGCCATCATCGCGTTGCCGGTCGGGCTGCTGCTCAATTGGCCGACCGGCGTCCTGCTGGGATTGCCTGTCGGCCTGCTCGCTGCGACCTTCTGGTTCAGCCGACGGGCGATGAACGCCGCATATGCCCGGATCGAGGGCCAACCCGGTGCCGTGGCAGCAGTGGTGGAGAACATGCGCGGCAAATGGTGGATCACCCCCGCGGTCGCGGTCACCAAGAACTCCGATCTGGTGTCCCGCGTGATCGGCAAGTGCGGCGTCGTGCTCATCAGCGAGGGTCCCTCCACCCGGGTCGCCCACCTGCTGGCCAATGAACGCAAGAAGACTGCTCGCTGGCTGCCCGAGACTCCGATCTATGAGATGCAGGTGGGCACCGAGGCCGACCAGGTGCGACTCGGCCGCCTGCAGCGGGAACTCACCCGGCTACCGGCGAATCTCAAGGGTGCGCAGATCCTCGAGGTGCGTCGTCGCCTCGATGCATTGACCACCCGAGATAACCCGCTGCCGGTTCCCAAGGGTCCGATGCCCAAGACCACCAAGATCCCCAAGTCGATGCGCGGGTAGGTTCAGCCGACCACCGATGCGCGTAAGACCACCCGCGAACCCGCGGCGCGATCTTGTAAACCACGCCCCTGGGAGTCATACACCAGCGCGGGGATAACCAGGCAGATCAAGAAGGTCCGCAGTGCGATCGCGGGCAGGCCCAACCGACCGCCTGCTTCACGGATCACCGCGATCTGCATGATCCGCTGGCCGAAGGACGACCCGATCAACCAGGTGAACAGCGTCACCTCGAGATAGAACACTCCCAAGATCGCCACCGCCGAGTCGTTTCCGGGGTATTCCATGTCCGGGAAGAGCAGCCGCACCACCAGCAGGGACGCGACCCAGTCGATGATGATCGCCAGTACCCGGCGGCCCAGACCTGCCGGGATCGGTACGGGAACCGAGGATGCCTGAGCCACTCCCCCACGGTATCCGCCACACTCCCATCGAGCCCGACACGGGCTCATCGCGCGTAACACGGGCGAAACAATCGGTATACGGGTCAGAAATCCCGTGCCGATAGCGTCTGGGGTTGACAGCGGCATTCGCCGCTGCTGAGGCGATCACACCGCATGCGGACCCACGCTGCGGGGGTATGGAGGAGTCAATGTTCAGCAATGCCGACGAGGTGAAGGGTTACATCCGTGACAACGACGTGAAATTCGTCGATGTCCGGTTCGTGGACCTGCCCGGTGTCATGCAGCACTTCAACGTCCCGGCGCAGGCCTTCGTTGACACTGCCTTCGATGACGGCCTGATGTTCGACGGATCCTCGATCCGCGGTTTCCAGGCCATCCACGAGTCGGATATGAAGCTGATTCCCGACCCCGCGACGGCATTCCTCGATCCATTCCGCATGGAGAAGACCCTGGTCATCAACCACTCAATCCGGGATCCGTTCACCGACGAGCCCTACAGCCGCGACCCGCGCAACGTAGCTGCCAAGGCCGAGGCCTACTTGAATTCGACCGGGCTCGCCGACACGGCGTTCTTCGGCCCCGAGGCGGAGTTCTACATCTTCGACGACGTCCGCTTCGAAACCAAGCAGAACGCCGGCTACTACTTCATCGACTCGATCGAGGGTGCCTGGAACACCGGCCGCGAGGAAGAAGGCGGCAACCTCGGCTACAAGACCCGATACAAGGGCGGATACTTCCCCGTCCCACCCGTCGACCACTACGCCGATCTGCGCGATGAGATGGTCGTCGCCTTGCAGCAGGTCGGCCTCGAGGTCGAGCGAGCCCATCACGAGGTCGGCACCGCCGGACAAGCTGAGATCAACTACCGCTTCAACACCCTGCAGCACGCCGCCGATCAGGTGATGCTGTTCAAGTACGTCATCAAGAACGTCGCCTGGACCAACGGCAAGTCCGTGACCTTCATGCCCAAGCCGCTGTTCGGCGACAACGGCTCGGGGATGCACACCCACATCTCGCTCTGGAAGGAG
>JAGYOB010000103.1 GCA_018399515.1 Candidatus Nanopelagicales bacterium | reverse complement strand
TACAAGCAAAAGGGCACCGGTCGCGCCCGGCAAGGCTCGATCCGCGCACCGCAATTCGTTGGCGGTGGCACGGTGCATGGCCCAACACCCCGCGACTACACCCAGCGCACCCCCAAGAAGATGAAGGCCGCCGCGTTGCGCGGAGCCTTGTCCGATCGGGCACGCGAAGGACGAATTCACGTCGTCACCACATTCGCTGCGAGCGAGGACCCCTCGACCAAAGCCGCGATCGCGGCTTTGGTGGCCGTCGGCGCCGAAGGTGATTGCTTAGCAGTTATCACTCGCGATGAAGAGTCGTCGTGGTTGAGCTTGCGCAACCTGCCCCACATCATGGTTGTCGCCCCGGACCAACTGAACACCTACGACGTCCTTGTCAACGATCGGGTCGTGTTCACCGAGGCGGCGTTCGCGGCGTTCGTGGCTGGCCCGGTGGCCGGTAAGGGTGCCAAGGCCGTTGCAGTTGAAAGTGAGGTGTCGGCATGAGGATCGCGGACCCACGTGACGTGCTGATCGCACCGGTCATCTCGGAGAAGAGTTACGGCTTGCTCGACGAGAATAAGTACACCTTCATCGTCGCTCCGGATGCCAACAAGACCCAGATCAAGGTGGCTGTCGAGCAGGTCTTCGGGGTGAAGGTCACCGGCGTGAATACCAACAACCGTGAGGGCAAGCGCGTTCGCACCCGTCAGGGCTGGGGACGTCGCTCGGCCACCAAGCGGGCGATCGTGACTGTGGCCGCAGGCGATCGCATCGACATCTTCGGAGGGCCGGTCTCCTGACCGGCGTAACACGAGACGTAGAGGAACGGACACACCATGGCAATCCGTAGGTACAAGCCCACGACCCCCGGTCGTCGCGGCTCGAGCGTTGCCGATTTCGTCGAGATCACGCGATCGGAGCCGGAGAAGTCCTTGCTGCGCCCGCTGTCCAAGTCCGGCGGCCGCAACAACTCCGGCAAGATCACCACGCGCCACAAGGGCGGTGGGCACAAGCGTGCGTACCGACTGATCGACTTCAAGCGTGCGGACAAAGACGGCGTGCCCGCAAAGGTCGCTCACATCGAGTACGACCCCAACCGCACCGCACGTATCGCTCTCCTGCACTTCGCCGATGGCGAAAAGCGCTACATCATCGCCCCGGACAAGCTCAAGCAGGGTGATCGTGTTGAGACCGGTCCCGCTGCGGACATCAAGCCTGGCAACAACCTTCCGCTGCGCAACATCCCCGTCGGCACTGTTATCCACGCCGTGGAGATCAAGCCCGGTGGGGGCGCCAAGATCGCTCGCTCGGCCGGCGCCAGCGTGCAGCTCGTCGCAAAGGATGGCCCGTACGCGCAGCTGCGCATGCCGTCCGGTGAAATCCGCAACGTTGATGTGCGCTCACGTGCAACGGTTGGTGAGGTCGGCAACGCCGAGCAGTCCAACATCAACTGGGGTAAGGCTGGCCGCATGCGCTGGAAGGGCAAGCGCCCGACCGTGCGCGGTGTGGCTATGAACCCGGTCGACCACCCGCACGGTGGTGGTGAGGGTAAGACCTCCGGTGGTCGTCACCCGGTCAACCCCGCTGGCCGGCCTGAGGGCCGCACCCGCAAGGCCAAGAAGCCCAGCGACAAATTCATCGTCCGACGCCGCAAGACCGGCAAGAAGCGCTAGGGGATCACGACATGCCACGTAGTTTGAAGAAGGGTCCGTTCGTCGACTCCCACCTGATGAAGAAGGTGGAAGTGCAAAACGAGAACGGCTCAAAGACGGTGATCAAGACCTGGTCCCGCCGTTCGATGATCATCCCGGCGATGCTCGGTCACACGATTGCGGTGCACGACGGCCGCAAGCACGTTCCGGTCTTCATCTCCGAAAACATGGTCGGGCACAAGCTTGGCGAATTCGCGCCGACCCGCACCTTCAAAGGCCACATCAAAGACGACCGGAAAGCCAAGCGTCGCTAGAGAACACACGACTCGATAAGAAGCAACCAGGGAATTCGTAAGCAGTAGACGAGCAAGGGGAAAACGATGGAAGCCAGGGCCCAAGCGCGGTACGTCCGCGTCACGCCCATGAAGGCACGTCGGGTCATCGACCTCATCCGTGGGATGCAGGCGGGCGATGCCCAAGACGTCCTGAGGTTTGCGCCGCAAGCGGCCAGCGAACCGGTGGGCAAGGTGCTTGCGAGCGCGATTGCGAACGCGACGAACAACCACGGTATGGACGCGCGCGATCTCGTCGTTGCGCAGGCCTTCGTCGATGAAGGCCCCACCTTGAAGCGGATCCGTCCCCGTGCCCAGGGCCGGGCGTTCCGAGTGGGTAAGCGCACCAGCCACATCACGGTGATCTTGTCTGACGG
>JAGYOB010000102.1 GCA_018399515.1 Candidatus Nanopelagicales bacterium | reverse complement strand
TCGGCGGCATGCTCACGAACTTCTCGACGGTTCACAAGAGGCTGCAGCGGCTGAAGGAACTCGAAGAACTCGATGCCGACAGCTCGAACTCGGGGATGACGAAGAAGGAACTTCTGGTCCTCTCGCGTGAGCGCATCAAACTCGATCGCACCCTCGGTGGAATCCGAGATATGACCAAGGTGCCCAGCGCGATCTGGGTGGTCGATACCAAGAAGGAACACATCGCTGTCGGCGAAGCGCGCAAGCTCGGTATTCCCGTCATCGCGATCCTCGACACCAACTGCGATCCCGACGAGGTCGACTTTCCGATCCCGGGCAATGATGACGCCATTCGCTCTGTCGCGCTGTTGACCCGGGTCATCGCCGATGCGGTGGCCGAGGGGCTCATGACCCGCGCTGGCCGCGCCCTTGGTGACGTCGAACCCGGTGCGGCTGTCGACGAGCCGTTGGCGGAATGGGAGGCCGAACTCCTCGCCGGCGCTGCGGTCGACGATGCTGCTGCAGCAGCTACCTCGGAGGTGGTAACCGAGGCTGTCGCCGAGGTCGTCGCCGAGGCGGCACCCAAGACCGAGGATTAACCCACCACCCACACGTCCGTTTCACATCAGGCTCAATCCGCATCAGGGATTCTCATCAGGAAGGTGTGAGCAGATCACCATGGCGAACATCAGCGCCGCAGACGTCAAGAAGCTCCGCGATCTCACCGGCGCGGGGATGATGGAATGCAAGAAAGCCCTCGAGGAAGCGGAGGGCGATATCGACAAGGCCGTCGAAGTGCTGCGGATCTCGGGTGCGGCGAAGGCCGCCAAGCGCGGTGCGGAGCGCACCGCGAGCAACGGTCTGGTCGTCGCCCAGGACAACGCCCTGGTGGAGTTGTTGTGCGAAACCGACTTCGTGGCCAAGAATGAGGATTTCCAGGCATTGGCCGGATCTATTGTGCAGTGCGCTTTCGACAACCAGATCGGCGATCGCGACGCGCTCCTGGCCCAGCCTCTCCCGCAGGGGGGAACAGTCGACGAGGCGGTGTCTTCGCTGGCGGGGATCATCGGTGAGAAAATCGAGCTCGGTCGCGTCGCGGTTCTTCCTGCCCCCGTCGCGATCTACCTGCATCGTCGCGCGGCCGACCTGCCGCCCCAGGTCGGGGTGATGGTGGCCTACTCCGGCGATGAAGAAGCTGCGAAGGGTGTGGCGATGCAGATCGCCGCCATGCGGCCGGTTTACGTGAGCAAGGACGATGTGCCGGCGGATGTTGTGGACAATGAACGGCGCATCGCCGAAGCCACGGCCAAGGAGGAGGGCAAGCCCGAAGCAGCCCTTCCTAAGATCACCGAGGGACGGGTGCAAGGCTTCTACAAGGACACCGTCTTGTTGGAGCAGCCGTCGGTCATGGACTCCAAGAAAAATGTGGCCGCCGTGCTCGCAGATGCCCAAACCCAGGTGAGCGCATTCGCGCGATTCGAGGTCGGGCAGGGCTGAGCACGTTCAGCGAGAGGATCTGACCGGTCGGTCGGGTGAGCCAGGAGGAGGCGCACATGTCGGAATCGCCGCAGCGTACGGTCCAGCCGATCCTCGAAGGCACGATCGACACCTGGCCCGAAGCTCCCGAGGGCGGTTGGGACCGGGTGCTGTTGAAGTTGTCCGGTGAAGCCTTCGCCGGTGGTGGCGAACTCGGCGTAGACCCCGATGTCGTGCATTCCATCGCCCGCCAGATCGCAGCCGTCGCTCGCGATGGCACGCAGGTGGCGGTAGTTATCGGCGGTGGAAACTACTTTCGTGGCGCGCAGTTGTCCGCGCGTGGGATGGACCGCGGACGGGCCGACTACATGGGGATGCTCGGGACGGTGATTAACTGTCTGGCCCTCCAGGATTTCTGCGAGAAGTTGGGTTTGGACACCCGAGTGCAGACGGCGATCACGATGGGGCAGGTCGCCGAGCCTTACGTCCCCCGACGGGCTATCCGCCACCTGGAGAAAGGTCGGGTAGTGATCTTCGGCGCCGGACTGGGTGCGCCGTACTTCTCCACCGACACCACAGCTGCGCAGCGAGCTCTCGAAGTCGGGGCGGAGGTCGTCCTCATGGCCAAAGCCGTCGATGGGGTCTACGACAGCGATCCGCGGACGAATCGGCAGGCGCGTCGATTCGATCGGCTGACCCATGATGATGTCCTTGCGCGGGACTTGAAGGTTGCTGATGCAACGGCCATCAGCCTGTGTCGCGATAACAACCTGCCGATCCTGGTGTTCGACCTGCTCGTTGAGGGCAATATCGCCCGAGCAGTCCGGGGTGAGAAGATCGGCACACTCGTCACCCGCGACGGGTCCAGCCAGCACACCGACGAGATCCCCGGGTCGGCGTCGACATCCCATCAGGAGCCATCGTGAGCGAGCGCACCGACGAAGTCATCCTCGAGGCCGAGGAGAAGATGGATAAGGCGATCGAGGTCGCTCGCGAGGACTTCGCCACGATTCGGACCGGCCGGGCGAACCCGGGCATGTTCGCCAAGGTGATGGTTGATTACTACGGCACTCCGACACCGGTGAATCAGTTGGCATCGTTCACAACACCTGAGGCCCGGATGATCATCGTGACGCCCTACGACAAAGGTTCGCTCGGTGATGTCGAGAAGGCGATCCGTGATTCCGATCTCGGTGTCAATCCGACGAATGACGGAATGGTCATTCGCGTAGTCCTTCCGACCTTGACCGAGGAACGGCGCAAGGAGTACATCAAGGCGGCCCGACACAAGGCCGAGGAGGCCAAGATCTCGATTCGCAACATCCGTCGGCACGCCAAGGACACCCTGGATCGGTTCATGAAGGATGGCGAGGTCGGTGAGGATGACGTTCGGCGCGCAGAGAAGCACCTCGACGAGGTCACCTCAGCGCACGTCGGCCATGTAGACGAAATCCTCAAGCACAAGGAAGAAGAACTGCTCGAGGTGTGATGCCTCCACGCTGGTTCGCTCACACGTCTCATGACCGAGGACACCGCGCCGCGCAATAGAGCCGGCCGCAATCTGCCGGCGGCTATCGGTTCGGGAGTAGTCCTGGCTGTGCTCGTGATCGTGAGCCTGCTGTGGGTCAAGTGGCTGTTCGGCGTCCTCGCCGCAGTTGTGCTCCTCATCGCGCTCCGGGAATTGGTCGAGGCCTTCGCGCAGCGCGATATCCGGCTCGCTCGAACCCCGCTTTACCTCGCGATTCCTGGGGCGATGGTCGCTGCGTATCTGTGGGGCCCGACCGCGTTGGTATTCATCATCGGTCTGGCATTCGTGTCCATCATGCTGTGGCGATTGCGTCGAGGAACCGACGGTTATGTTCGAGACGCGAGCGCGAGCGTCCTCGTTCTTGCCTACCTGCCGCTCATGGCCGGGTTCGTGATGCTCATGCTCGCCGCCGATGATGGTCCGGCGCGCATCATCACGTTCATCGTGTTGACGATCGGCAATGACATCGGCGGATATGCCACCGGAGTGCTCTTCGGTCGCCATCCGATGGCGCCGCAGATCAGCCCGAAGAAATCCTGGGAAGGATTCATCGGTTCCCTCATCGTCCAGTCCCTGCTCGGCATCGGCCTGTTCGTGTGGCTGCTCGATGCTCCGTGGTGGCAGGGGCTCATCATGGGTGCGATCTTGACGGTGACGGCCACGGGCGGTGATCTGGCTGAGAGTGCCATCAAGCGCGATCTGGGTGTGAAGGACATGGGCACGATGCTGCCCGGACACGGCGGGATCATGGACCGTCTGGATTCGCTGGTGATCAACGCCTTCGCGGCCTGGGCGTTGTTCGCGGTGTTTCTCGGCCCGCCCCTGTTCTAGCTGCGACTCGGCGGTGGCGACCTGACAGACTGGTGCCATGCCCGACCCCGGTGAACTGACGTTCAGCGCTCCGCGGCGTGGAAAACCGCCGCGCCACCTGCTCGACATGGACCTCGCCGGTCGGCGTGCAGCGATTGATGACCTCGGCTTGCCGGCCTTTCGAGCCGATCAGGTCTCCCGGCAGTGGCTGAGTCGATTGTCCTTCGCGCCGGAGGATTGGACCGATCTGTCCCGTGGCGATCGCGATGTGATCGAGCAGGCGCTGCTTCCACCCCTGATGTCCGAGGTGAACCACCTCACCTGCGACGGGGACACGACGGTCAAGAGCGTGTGGCGCCTGCACGATGGCTCGCTGGTCGAGAGCGTCCTCATGGATTACGGCGACCGCGTCACGATGTGCGTGTCGTCACAGGCCGGTTGCGGCATGAACTGCCCCTTCTGCGCGACGGGACAGGCCGGCCTGACCCGGAACCTGTCGACCGCGGAGATCGTCCAGCAGGTGCTGGTCGGATCCCGGTGGATACGCGACCTGCCCGACGCTCGCACACGTGTGTCGAATGTGGTGTTCATGGGAATGGGTGAGCCACTGGCCAACTATGCCGCTGTCATCGCAGCGATCCGCCGGTTGATCGCAGAACCACCGGAGGGACTGGGGATGTCGGCGCGCGGCATCACGGTGTCGACAGTGGGTCTCGTGCCGCGTATCCGAGATCTCGCCGATGAGGGAATCCCCGTACGCCTAGCCGTTTCGCTGCATGCGCCCGATGATGAACTGCGTGACACTCTCGTTCCTGTCAATACCCGGTGGCCGGTCGCCGAGGTGCTGGATGCGGCGTGGCGATACGCCGATGTCACCGGTCGTCGCGTCAGCATCGAATACGCACTGATCCGCGATATCAACGACCAGGGTGAACGGGCCGAGATGCTCGTGAAGTTGCTTCGCGGCCATCTCGTTCATGTCAACCTCATCCCGTTGAATCCGACTCCGGGATCGATCTGGACCGCGTCGGATCCACAGGTCGAGCGCGACTTCGTGCGTATCCTCCGGGAGGGAGGAATCTCGACCACGGTGCGAGATACTCGCGGTCGCGAGATCGATGGCGCGTGCGGCCAGTTGGCTGCCAAGTCCTGACCGCGGGTCGTTTCCGATGCGCTAGCGTCGCCTGGCATGGGGACGATCTACGACGAGGTGTATCGGCGCAGCATCTCCGATCCACGCGCATTCTGGGGTGAGGCAGCGAATCTGATCGATTGGGTTACTGCACCGGTGGTGATTGTCGACGACTCTCGCCCCCCGTTCTACCGGTGGTTCGCTGACGGTGAACTCAATACGAGTGTGAATGCTCTTGACCGACATGTCGATGCAGGCCACGGTGATCGCGTCGCACTCATCCACGATAGTGCGGTGACCAACGAGGTCACCCGGTATACCTATGCGGAACTTCAGAATGAGGTCGCACTTTTCGCCGGAGTTCTTCAGGTGCAGGGAGTGGCAAAGGGCGATCGCGTCATCATCTATCTGTCGATGGTGCCCGAGGCGTTGATCGCGATGCTTGCGTGCGCACGCATCGGCGCGGTGCACTCGGTGGTGTTCGGGGGATTCGCTCCAGAGGAGCTCGCAGCACGCATCGATGATGCGTTGCCTCAGGTCGTGGTCACGGCCTCGTGCGGCATCGAGGGTCGTCGCATCATCGAGTACAAACCCATGGTTGATGAAGCGATTCGGATTTCGACGCATGAGCCGGTGTCGACAATCGTCCTTCAGCGCCCGCAGGTGCGAGCGCAGATGGGGGACCATGATGTCGACTGGCAGGAGGCGCTGTCGACGGCGCAACCGGCTGATCCGGTCACCGTGCGCGCCACCGACCCGCTCTACATCCTCTACACATCAGGAACGACCGGGCGCCCCAAGGGAATCGTGCGCGATAGCGGGGGTCATGCGGTCGCGCTGTCGTGGTCGATGCGCAATGTGTACGACATCGGTCCCGGTGATGTCTGGTGGGCTGCCTCGGATGTCGGCTGGGTCGTTGGGCACTCCTACATCGTGTACGCGCCGTTGATCGTGGGCGCGACCACGGTGATGTTCGAGGGCAAGCCCGTCGGCACACCCGACGCTGGCGCGTTCTGGCGCGTCATCAGCGAGCACCGGGTGAAGGGATTGTTCACCGCACCCACGGCGATCCGTGCGATCAAGAAGGAGGATCCCGAAGGAACGCTGCTGGCTGATTACGACGTATCGTCGCTTGACGCCCTGTTCTTTGCCGGGGAGAGACTCGATCCGGATACCTATGAGTGGGCGACGCAGATGCTCGGTGTCCCGGTGATCGATAATTGGTGGCAGACTGAGACAGGCTGGCCGATAGCGGCGAACCTCCGGGGATTGGATCCGATGCCGATAAAGCCGGGGTCGCCAACGGTCGCTGTCCCCGGGTTCGCCGTTCGTGTCGTCGATGATTCGGGATCCGATGTGCCCGCCGGCGTCGATGGCGCCATCGTCATCGACCTACCGCTGCCTCCGGGAACGCTACCCACCCTGTGGGGTGATGATGAGCGGTATGTCGCCTCGTACCTGTCGATGTTTCCGGGCTGCTACACCACAGGTGACGGGGGATTCCGCGACGAGGATGGGTACCTGTTCGTCATGGGTCGCACCGACGACGTGATCAATGTCGCCGGACACCGGTTGTCGACCGGTTCGATCGAGGCTGTCGTCGCCGCGCATCCGGCCGTGGCCGAATGCGCGGTCATCGGAGTTCACGATCCGCTCAAGGGGCAGTTACCGCGCGCCTTCATCGTCTGCAAAGCCGGAATCGACATGGCTGATGACACCATCCATGCGCAGATCAAGGCTGCCGTGCGTGAACGTATCGGAGCCATCGCATCGTTGAAGGATGTCGTCACAGTGCCGGCGCTGCCCAAGACTCGCTCGGGCAAGATCCTGCGCAAAACCATGCGGTCGATCGCCGACGGGCGAGATGAGCCGCCTCCGTCGACGATCGAGGATCCCGCAGTCCTCGAAGCGCTCGCACCGATGCTGCGAGCATCGCCGTGACCGGACCCCTGGCCGGTGTCGTCGTCGCTGATCTCTCCCGGGTTCTGGCTGGGCCGTACGCCACCATGATGCTCGCCGATCTGGGTGCGGAGGTCATCAAGATCGAGCGACCGGGGATAGGTGACGACACTCGCGCATGGGGCCCGCCCTATGCCGATAACGGGCAGAGCACCTATTTTCAGGCGGTCAACCGCAATAAGTCCTCGCGCGCGATCGATCTGACCAGTGACGAGGGGCGAGCCGAGGTGAGATCGATCATCGGCAGGGCTGACGTTCTTGTCGAGAACTTCAAACCCGGGGCGCTGGACCGACTCGGGTTGGGCTATGCGGATGTTCATGCGGCGTTCCCCTCGTTGGTCTACTGCTCGATCACCGGATTCGGTTCCGATCGCGGCGCTGATCTGCCCGGCTACGACCTGCTCGTCCAGGCCATGGGTGGGCTGATGAGCATCACCGGCCCTGGCCCGGGTGAGCCGACGAAAGCGGGAGTCGCGGTTGTCGATGTCATCACCGGCCTGCATGCCACGGTCGGCATCCTTGCCGCTCTGCGTCATCGGGATGCCACGGGCGAGGGGCAGCACGTCGAGGTGAGTTTGCTCACGTCACTTTTGTCCGCCCTGGTCAATCAGGCGTCGTCGGTCGTGGGTGCCGGCGTCGTGCCGCAGATCATGGGTAATGAGCACCCGTCGATCACGCCCTACGCGGTGTATCGCACCGCGGATCGTCCGATCGTGCTCGCCGTGGGCAATGACCGTCAGTTCGCGGCCCTGGTCGAGGTGCTGGGGATCGGCGAACTGTGCACCGACGAGCGCTTCGCGACCAACCCTGCGCGAGTATCCCATCGTGATGATCTGACCGGGATCCTCGAGCACCAACTGTTGCGTGCCGGTGCCGATCACTGGCAGGACAGGCTGCATGCGGTCGGTGTTCCCTGCGGCCCTATCAACGACATCGCTCAGGCGATCGACCTCGCCCAGCGGCTGGGGTTGGCACCGGTGGTGCAGGCCGGCGGTGTACCAGGGATCGCCCACCCGATCGATTTCTCCGCGACTCCCGCGTCCTACCGCAGCGCGCCACCGGATCTGCCGGCCGATTAGCGCGCCCTCACCGCAGCCCGACTGATGGGGTGGCATCTGCCCCGAGGGGATACCCTGGAAGGACACTCGAGGGAAAGGTCCGTCTCCATGCCGAAGGCGCCTGTTGCTCCGCTGGCTCTACTCGATATCGATCACCTCCTGACCGAGGAGGAGCGAGCGATTCGCGATGTCGTGCGCGACTTCGTCGAGACTCGGATCAAGCCCGAGATCGCCGACTGGTTCGAGGCGGGCACGATTCCCGCCCGGGAATTGGCCCGCGAGTTCGGTGACCTCGGTCTGCTGGGCATGCACCTGGAGGGCTACGGATGCGCGGGCACGAATGCGGTGTCCTACGGTCTCGCCGCGATGGAACTCGAGGCGGGCGACTCGGGAATTCGCTCCCTGGTCAGTGTGCAGGGTTCCCTTGCCATGTACGCGATCCATGCCTTCGGTTCGCCAGAGCAGAAGCAGCAGTGGCTTCCCGGCATGGCGAAGGGCGAGTTGATCGGCTGCTTCGGACTCACCGAAGCCGACTTCGGTTCGAACCCGTCGGGGATGCGTACCGCGGCCAAGCGAGACGGGGACGACTGGATCCTCGAGGGTTCGAAGATGTGGATCACCAATGGAACCGTCGCCGATGTGGCGATCGTGTGGGCCCAAACCGATGATGGCATCCGTGGCTTCGTCGTTCCGACTGACAGCCCGGGCTTCCAGGCCAATGAGATTCACAAGAAGATGTCCCTGCGTGCCTCGGTGACCGCGGAGTTGGTGTTTGACAACGTGCGACTGCCCGCAGACGCGGTCCTGCCCGACGTCGTGGGGCTCAAAGGCCCGCTGTCGTGCCTGAACGAGGCGCGATTCGGAATCGCCTATGGCACCTTGGGTGCGGCCCGCGATTGTCTGGAGACGGCGATCTCCTATTCCATCGACCGGGAGCAGTTCGATAAGCCGATCGCGGGATATCAACTGACCCAGCGCAAACTCGCTGACATGGCTGTGGAGCTCGGCAAGGGCATGCTTCTGGCGATCCATCTGGGCCGACTCAAAGATGAGCATCGGGTCACCACCGAGCAGATCAGCGTGGGAAAACTGAACAACGCCCGCGAATCCCTAGCGATCGCTCGGGAGTCTCGCAGCATCCTCGGTGGCAACGGCATCACTTTGGAATACCCGATCATCCGGCATATGAACAACCTCGAGTCGGTGTTCACCTACGAGGGCACGAATGAGATGCATACCCTTGTCATCGGTCAGGCGTTGACGGGTATCCCAGCTTTCCGCTGAACATGGCTGTGCCCACCTCGGCTACCCACCGAGGAGGCGAGACATCCAGCGGGCGCGGCGGGAGGCTGCGCCGGTGCGTGATTCGGCCTCATCAGCGCGGGTCATCGCCCGCAGCCCGGCATTGACCCCGGCCCACCGCAACGGCTCGGGTTCCCATCGCGGCGAGGTGTGGTTGACCCAGGGCAGTCGCGTGCGCGATGTGTCCTGCTCGGTGATCAGTTCCGCCAGGGTCCGCCCACCCAGATGCGATGTCCCCACGCCGTCTCCGACATAGCCGCCCGACCAGGCCAGCCCGGTGCTTCGGTCCAGGCCGCAGGAGGCGAACCAGTCACGGGGAATGCCCAGCGGACCACCCCAGGCGTGCGTGACCGACGCTCCACTGACGGCGGGGAACAGGTCGATCAGGGTGCGCCACAGGTCGGCAAAGACACTGCTGTCGCGGTCGTGCTCGGGGGCGATCGACGACCCGAAGTGATAGGGCGCACCTCGTCCGCCGAACGCTAGGCGCCCGTCGGCGGTGCGCTGGCCGTAGATGATCACATGGCGGTGATCGGCGAACGTTTCGCGCTCACTCAACCCGATGCCTGTCCAGGTGTCGGCATCCAGCGGTGCGGTAGCGATCATCAGGGAGTAGACCGGAGCGAGGGAACGCCGGTATCCGGGGATCGACGCGGTGTACCCCTCGGTCGCGCGCACCACGATCGGTGCGCGCAGATTCCCACGGTCTGTTGTGACGATGCCGGGTTCTAGCGACCGAACCGGTGAGTTCTCGAACAATCGGGCACCGCGCGCTACCACCGTCGCAGCTAGGGAACGCACCAGCCGCGCAGGATGGATAGCGGCGCAGTGCGGGGTGTAGGTCGCGCCGAGAACATCGGTCGCGCCGATTCGTTCTCGCGCCGCGTCGGCGTCGAGGAACGCGTAGTCGGACTCACCGAATCCAAATGACCGCCACGAGTCGATCTCATCCTTCGCGCGTTGTACCTGCACCGGAGTGCGGGCAGCAACTACCGTTCCACCTTTCGCGGCATGGATGTCCCAACCCTCGATGCGACTGACCCGCAGGATCTCATCGACTGTGTCATGCATGGCGTGCTGCTGGGCGATTGCTCGATCGCGGCTGTATCGGCGCGTGATCGCTGTCAGGGACGCGGGGAACAGAGCCGAGGCCCACCCACCGTTGCGACCGCTGGCGCCGAAGCCAGCGTGCTCAGCTTCGATGAGCGCGATCGACAGCGACGGATCGGCCTGCTGCAGGTAGTACGCCGTCCACAGACCTGTGTAACCGGCACCGACGATGGCGACATCGGCCTGGGTATCGGCCTCGAGCCGCTGCCCGAGCGGCTCGGTCAGGTGTGCGGGCAGCGTGGCCTCCCACAGGGAGGTCATGCCCGTCGCCACCTGCCGATGTAGTCGGGCACCTCGGTCTCGCGACTGAGCTCATCGGGCTCGGGGGCGCCGAAGGATTCGATGAGTGGAACGACGCCGGCCCACACTCGCGAATACACCGGATCGGCGAGGTCCTCCTCAAGATCCTCCGGACCGCCGATGCGGACTTTGACCGAGCATTCAGACAGGGGAAGGCCCAGGGTCATGGTCGCCTTGAGTTCCTGGGGTGCCGGGGGACGAATATCGGCCCACCGCCCGGGCAGCAGGTGATCGCTGATCGCCCGCAGTGCTGTCAGTTCCTGTGCACCCTCGAGACGGCGAGCCGTGCCGAGGATCATCACGCTGCGGTAGTTCATGCTCGATTCGAACGAACTGCGGGCCAGAACCAATCCGTCGAGCAGGGTCACTGTCACGCAGGTGGGTTGCCCCTCGCCGAGACGCCGGAACAGACGCGAAGCACTCGACCCGTGAATGACGATCTGGTCATCGAGGCGCGCATAGCCAACCGGCAGGATGAAAGGCTGGCTGTCCTCGACGACCGCGACGTGGGCGACAAGTCCGGCATCGAGGACGGCATACAGGGTTTCGCGATCGACGACCGCACGCTCGGGTGCTCGCTTGATCGTTGTTCGAGGGGTCGTGCTCGCCATTGGCTGCATCACAGGATGTTCGACGCCTCGGTGAGGACATTGCGCAGGATCTGTTCCACCTCGTCGAAGTGCGACTGGTCGATGATGAGTGGCGGAGCAAGTTGGATCACCGGATCACCACGATCGTCGGCGCGACAGTACAGGCCGTTGTCGAACAGTGCCTTGGACAAGAATCCCCGCAGGAGGCGCTCGGACTCCTCTTCGTTGAAGGTCTCCCGGGTCTGCTTGTCCTTGACCAGTTCGATGCCATAGAAGAAGCCGGCACCACGCACATCGCCGACGATGGGCAGATCGAGCAGTTTCTCCAGGGTGCGTCGGAACGCTCCTTCATTGTTCTTGACGTGGTCGTTGATGCCCTCGCGCTCGAAGATGTCCAGGTTCGCCAATGCGACGGCTGCGGCGACGGGATGGCCACCCCAGGTATAGCCATGCAAGAACGTGTTCGTTCCGTGCTTGAAGGGCTCGAACAGCCGCTCGCTGGCGATCATCGCTCCGAGCGGCGCGTAGCCGGAGGTCATTCCTTTGGCGCACGTGATGATGTCGGGTGTGACGCCGAATCGGTTGACGGC
>JAGYOB010000101.1 GCA_018399515.1 Candidatus Nanopelagicales bacterium | reverse complement strand
GCAACCACGGTCGCGCCGGTCCTGGCCGATGCCGGGCTCGACGAACGTCAGGTTGCGGCGGCGTCGGAGTCGATCATCGCCACCGATGTCGTCCTCGTCGAGTCGGGCGCATCCGCACCGGTCATCGACTCGTTACGGACGCAGGCCTACGAACTCTTCCTCGACGCCGCCCATCTGACCTACTACGTCTCGTTTGCGATCGTGGCGATCGCCGCGATCGTCGTGGCATTCGGACTCCCACGCATTGCGCCACCACGGAAGACCGGCCCACCGCAGGCTGACTATCGGGAAGAGTTCGCTGAGGAGATCACTCCGCCGTCTCACGCCAGCGACTCGTGATCGGCAGTCGGCGGTCTCGACCGAACGCCTTCGCCGAAACCTTGGTTCCGGGCGGATACTGACGCCGTTTGTACTCGGCTGCGTCGACCAACCGCAGCACCCGAACGACGAGGTCGGGGTCGAATCCGGCGGCGATGAGATCCCCGGCTCCGCGATCACCCTCGACGTACCGGTCGAGCAGGTCATCGAGCAGGTCATAGGGCGGCAGCGAGTCGGTGTCGAGTTGCCCGGGTCGCAGTTCGGCACTCGGTGGCTTGTCGATACTGCTGTCGGGAATCGGGGGAGTCTGCCCGCGATGTTGAGCCGCAGCGTTACGCCAGCGAGCCAGGGCCCAAACGAGGGACTTGGGGACGTCTTTGATCGGGGCGAAACCGCCGACTGCGTCGCCGTAGATCGTGGAATACCCCACCGCCAATTCGCTCTTATTTCCCGTCGCGAGCACCAGGTGGCCTTCGGAGTTGGACAGCGCCATCAGTGTCACGCCGCGTACGCGAGCCTGCAGGTTCTCCTCGGCCAATCCCGAGAGGTCGAGGTTGTCGACGAAGGTATCCACGAAGGGCGATATCGCCACCGTGCGCAGATGCAGTCCCGTCCGATCGGCGAGGTCCTGGGCATCGTCGCGGGAGTGCTGGGAGGAATACGCGCTGGGAAGGCTCACACCGAACACCCGGTCGGCCCCGATCGCGTCGCAGGCGATCGCGGCAACGAGGGCTGAGTCGATTCCACCGGACAGTCCGAGGATCACGCTGGGAAACCCGTTCTTGGTGACGTAGTCGCGCAGACCTAGCACCAATGCGCGATAGATCTCCTCCTCGTCATCGAGGACCTCGGCGACGTCGGGAACAGCCGGGTCTCGGTCGTCCTTGATCAGGGGTTCGGTGACGGTCACCGCATCGGTGGATAACCCGAGTGGGCACTCGAGGTCCACGACGAGCAGGTGCTCGTCGAACTGCGGTGCACGCGCGAGGATCGTGCCGTCGGAGGCCACGACGAGTGAGTCGCCGTCGAAGACGAGTTCGTCTTGCCCACCGACCATGTTCACGTAGGCCAGAGCGCACGCCGATTCCTGGGCGCGGCGAATGCACATCTCACCCCTCGCATCGTCCTTCGCCCGCTCGTACGGTGAACCGTTCAAGACGACCAGCAGCCCCAGATCGTCGGCCCAGGGGCGCGGATCCACACCTCGCCACAGGTCCTCGCAGATCGCGATCCCGACGTCGATCCCGCGGACCTTGATGGTCAGCTGCTCGTTGCCTGGAGCGAAGTATCGGAACTCATCGAAGACCCCGTAGTTGGGCAGGTGGTGCTTGGCATAGGTCGCCACGACGGCGCCGGAATGGAGCACCGCAGCGGTGTTGAGCGGTCGACCCTCGGCGCTGACACCGAGGCTGCCGACGATGACCACCAAATCGCCGTAGCCATCTCGATCGATATCGGCGGCGAGTGCGGTCACGGCGGAATCGCAAGCCTGCTGGAAAGACGGGCGCAGGGCGAGATCCTCGATGGGGTACCCGGTGAGGACCATCTCGGGG
Organism: Candidatus Nanopelagicales bacterium; assembly: GCA_018399515.1. Taxonomy (GTDB): domain Bacteria; phylum Actinomycetota; class Actinomycetes; order S36-B12; family S36-B12; genus M55B157. The sequence goes on along the minus strand of JAGYOB010000101.1, from coordinate 5,586 downwards.
AACACCACGAGATCGGCATGTTCGGCCGCCGCGCCCTCAACTCCGCGACGGACCAGTGCGCTGTTCGCGGTCAAGGAACCCACCGTGGGGTTGACCTGGGCGAGAGTCAATCTCAAGCGCGGCACATCGAACAGGCTAGCCCGTGCCTGCCCGCGGGAGACCCTGGCAGGATGGGGCCATGGATAAGCAGACCGATTTCGTCCTGCGCACCATCGAGGAGCGCGACATCAGATTCGTGCGCCTGTGGTTCACCGACGTGCTCGGGACCTTGAAATCGGTGGCGGTGGCGCCCGCGGAACTCGAAGCGGCCTTCGATGAGGGTCTGGGCTTCGATGGATCCGCGATCGAGGGCTTCGCTCGGGTTTCAGAAGCGGACATGATCGCCAAGCCCGACCCGTCGACCTTCTCGATCCTGCCGTGGCGCGGTGAGTCGGCCGGGGTCGCCCGCCTGTTCTGCGACATCCACATGCCTGACGGTTCGCCGTCGTATGCCGACCCGCGGTGGGTGTTGCGGCGCACCCTGTCGCGGGCCGCCGATATGGGGTTCACCTTCTACACCCATCCGGAGGTGGAGTTCTATCTGCTGAAGAACGCACCCGGTGAAGGCCCACTGGAGCCGATCGATCACTACGGTTACTTCGACAACTCGCCGCAGGCCATCGGCTATGACTTCCGACGCAATGCGATCACGATGCTCGAGGCGATGGGGATCTCGGTGGAATTCAGCCACCATGAGGGAGGTCCAGGCCAGCAGGAGATCGATCTGCGCTACGCCGACGCGCTGTCCACCGCTGACAACCTGATGACCTTCCGGTTGGTTGTCAAAGAAGTCGCGCTCGAGCAGGGGGTGTATGCGACCTTCATGCCCAAACCGTTCGCGGATGCACCTGGGTCGGGGATGCACACCCACCTGTCGTTGTTCGAAGGTGATCGCAACGCGTTCTTCGAGCCGGGTGCCCCGTACCAGTTGTCGAAGGTCGCCCGGTCGTTCATCGCCGGGCTGCTCACCCACGCCCCTGAGATCAGCGCTGTCACCAACCAGTTCGTCAACTCCTATAAGCGTCTGGCCGGGGGTGGTGAGGCACCTGAATGGATCTGCTGGGGCCACAACAACCGATCCGCTCTCGTGCGCGTGCCGATGTACAAGCCGACGAAGGGCAATTCCACTCGCATCGAGTTTCGGTCGCTAGATAGCGCCTGCAATCCGTATCTGGCGTTCTCGGTGATCCTCGCCGCGGGGCTTAAAGGGATCGAGGAGGGCTATGAACTGCCTCCCGGAAGCGAGGACGATGTCTGGGCGTTGACTCCGGCAGAACGACGGGCGCTGGGTATGGCCCCGCTTCCCACCAGTCTCAACCAGGCGATCCAGGCGATGGAGGGTTCCGAACTCGTCGCCGAGACGCTCGGCGAGCACGTGTTCGATTTCTTCCTCCGAAACAAGAAAGCCGAGTGGGACGAATACCGCCGCCAGGTCAACCAGTGGGAGATCGACCGCTACCTCCCGCTGCTGTAGTCGCGCCCGCCCGAGGAGAACGGATCACGCGTGAGCACCGGACGAGCGATCTCAGCCACCGCCGCATTGGCGAGGGCAGGTTTCGTCGATACCACCGCTGCGCACGAGCGTGTGTCCTCCTGGTCGATCGATGATGATCTGCGAGCGTCTTTGATCGACGACCTCTCCTCAGCCGCCGACCCCGACCAGGCGCTGGCTGCCCTGGCGGATCTGCCACCCGAGGCTCGACGCCAGGTGCTCGCCGACGACCGAACCCGAGCCTCGTTCTGCATCGTGTGCGGTGCCTCGGCGGCTCTAGGTCGCCATCTTGCCCGCCACCCCGAACACATCGCGGTGCTGTCGCAGCACGAGATCGACGCCGACGTGATCCGCCAGGATCTACTGGACGCTGTCGCAGCGGTGGATACCCCGCTTGGCCCCTGCGCCCGTGGCTCAGGCTTCGACGTCCTTGACGAATTGCGGGTGGCCTACCGGCGGTGGTTACTGGCTATCGCGGTCGCCGATCTGGTCCACGAGGAACGCTTCGACGAGGTATCACGGCACCTGGCTGATCTCGCGGATGCGACCCTCGAGGCGGGATTGGCGGTGGCGAGGGCGGACCTGCCAACGGATAGTGAACCGTGCCGTATCGCGGTCATCGCCATGGGCAAGTGCGGCGGCCAGGAACTCAACTACATCAGTGATGTCGATGTGATCTTCGTGGCCGAAGCGGTTTCGCCCGAGGGAGGCGACGCCGGCGACGAGGTTGCAGCGCTCAAGACAGCGACCAAACTTGCGACCGGACTGATCCGAGCGTGTGGTGAGCACACGGCTGAAGGCTCCATCTGGGAGGTCGACGCGGCATTGCGTCCTGAAGGAAAGGCCGGGGCGCTGGTGCGCACGTTGGCCTCGCACATCGGCTATTACCAACGTTGGGCGACGACCTGGGAATTCCAGGCTCTGCTCAAGGCTCGCCCCGCGGCCGGTGACCGGGAACTGGGATCGGCCTACCTGGATGCCATGGCGGACAAGGTGTGGGAGGCAGCGGGGCGCCCGGACTTCGTGGTCGACGTTCAGCGAATGCGTCGGCGGGTTGAGGAGCACGTCCCAGCGCGCGAAGCCGACCGACAGTTGAAACTCGGTCGCGGTGGCTTGCGTGACGTGGAGTTCTCGGTGCAGCTACTGCAGTTGGTGCATGGGCGCAGCGACGTCATGGTGCGCAGCCCGACCACCCTCACAGCGCTGGAATCACTCGCGACGTGGGGGTATGTGGGCCGGGATGATGGTGCGACCTTGGCATCGGCCTACCGGTTCCTGCGCACCCTCGAGCATCGCATCCAGTTGCAGGATCTGCGCCGTACGCATCTGATACCCGAGGCAGACCACGACCTGCGTCGGCTGGGTCGATCGATGGGCTATCACCGCGATCCGGTCGCCGAACTCACCAGCGAGTGGGGCACCCACGCGCGCGAGGTGCGCAGGATCCACGAGAAACTGTTCTACCGGCCGCTGCTGCAGGCTGTCGCGCGACTCGAACCCGGCGAGGCCAGACTCACGCCCGAGGCCGCGGCAGAGCGGCTTCAAGCTCTCGGATACGCCGATCCCGCCGGTGCGCTGCGCCATCTGGAGGCATTGACATCGGGAGTGTCTCGACGTGCTGCTATCCAGCGAACGCTGCTGCCGGTGCTCCTGGGATGGTTCGCCCGGGGTGCCGACCCCGACGCCGCGCTGTTGAGTTTCCGCCGCATGAGCGAGGACCTCGGGTCGACACCGTGGTATCTGCGGCTGCTGCGTGATGAGTCCGCGGCCGCCGAGCGGATGGCGATGCTGCTGTCGTCGAGCCGATACAGCAGCGACCTGCTGCTGCGGTCCCCGGATGCGGTGGCCATGCTGGCTGAAGAGAGCGATATCGCGCCTCGAGGTGCTGACCAACTGAGAACAGAAGTCACCGCTGCGCTCAGCCGTCACGACAATGCTGAATCGAGTGTGGCGGCGGTCCGGGCGATCCGGCGTCGGGAGTTGTTCCGCATCAGCGCCGCCGACATCCTCGGTCTGACCGACACCGTGTCGATCATGCGAGGAATCAGCGGCGTCACCGAGGTCTCGATCGAGGGCGCGCTGCAGGCTGCAATTGAGGCGATCAGTGCCGACCGCGGTGGGATCCCGACCCGGATCACGATCATCGGCATGGGCCGATTCGGCGGCGGTGAACTCGGCTACGGCAGCGATGCCGATGTGATGTTCGTGCACGATCCGCTTCCCGGAACCGACGACAAGGAAGCCGCCGACGCTGCACTGGGTGTCGCCAACGAGCTGCGACGGCTGCTCTCGGTGCCCTCGTCCGATCCGCCACTGGAGATCGACGCGGATCTGCGACCCGAGGGTCGCCAGGGCCCGCTGGTGCGGACCTTGGCGTCCTATGCGGCCTACTACGCCCGATGGTCTGCACCGTGGGAAGCCCAGGCGCTGCTGCGGGCGCGTGCTATCGCCGGGGATCAGGAGTTGGGAGCGGCATTCACCGGGCTGATCGATCCACTGCGCTGGCCCGCGGATGGCCTGACCGATGAGGCGTTGCGTGAGATGCGCCGATTGAAGGCGCGGATGGAAGCAGAGCGATTGCCGCGCGGAGCCGACCCGACACTGCACACGAAACTCGGTCGCGGTGGGTTGGCCGATGTGGAGTGGGTTGCGCAGTTGATGCAGTTGCGCCATGCGGCGGCTGTGCCGGCGTTGCGGACGACGGAAACGATCGCGGCACTCGATGCTGCCGTGGCTGCAGGTTTACTCGAAGCCGTCGACCGTGATGAATTGGTGTCAGCCTGGTTGATGGCGACACGGGTGCGAAACGCGATCGTGCTGGCACGGGGTAAGGCCGGCGATCAGGTTCCCTCGGCCCCACCGGACCTCACCGGAGTGGCCTATCTGATGGGTTACGGGCCCGGGCACGGCAGCGACCTGCTGGAGGACTACCGCCGGGTGACCAGGCGGGCTCGCTCGGTCGTAGATCGGGTCTTCTACGGGAACTGACGCCGACCGGGCCTACACTCGCGGACGTGGAGATCACCAGCGACCTCGCGTTCGCCGTCATCGGCTGGATCGGCGCAGTTTTGATCGTGGTGGGGTACGCCCTGGTCGCGACGCGACGTGTGTCATCGCATTCGATCGCCTTCCATGTCATCACCTTGCTTGGCAGTCTCGGACTGACGATGTATGCGCTGGCGATCACCGCGTGGCCGAATGTCGCGCTGAACGGGTTCATGCTCATCGTCGCTGCGGTCGGCGTGGTCATGGCGTGGCGGGTCGTCAAGCGCCTTCGGGCCGCAGATGGATCCCGAGGCGGTGATGCAGCGGATGGCCCTGAGTCGCTGCACGCCTACGAGAGCTGATCACAGCACGACAGCGAAGGGCCCCCTGCCTAAGCAGGGGGCCCTTCGTGATCCCAATGCGCGCGAGGCGAGGCGCTGCACGGGGAGTTCGTGATATTGCAGAATCAGGTGTCAGGAGATCAGATGTCGTAGTACAGCTCGAACTCATGCGGGTGCGGGCGCAACCGGATCGGGTCGACCTCGTTAGCACGCTTCCAGTCGATCCACGTCTCGATCAGATCCGCGGGGAACACCCCGCCGGCCTGCAAGAACTCGTTGTCCGCCTCGAGTGCGTCGAGCACCTCCGGCAGCGAGCCGGGGACCTGGGCGATCTCAGCCAGTTCCTCAGGCGGCAACTCGTAGAGATCCTTGTCGACCGGCGCCGGTGGTTCGATCTTGTTCTTGATGCCATCGAGTCCAGCCAGCAGCATGGCGGAGAAGGCGAGGTAGGGGTTGCTGGAGGGGTCGGGCACGCGGAACTCGATGCGCTTGGCCTTCGGTGACGTTCCGGTGACGGGGATGCGGATGCAGGCTGAGCGGTTGCGCGCGGAGTACACGAGGTTGACCGGCGCTTCGAACCCGGGGACGAGTCGGTGGTAGGAGTTGACCGTCGGGTTGGTGAACGCCAAAACCGCGGGTGCATGCTTCAACAGGCCACCGATGTACCAGCGGGCCATATCCGACAGGCCGCCGTATCCCATCTCGTCGTAGAACAGCGGCTCGCCGCCC
>JAGYOB010000100.1 GCA_018399515.1 Candidatus Nanopelagicales bacterium | reverse complement strand
CGGATACGCTCGTGGGAACCGATTCCCACACCACCATGGTCAACGGACTGGGCGTTCTCGGTTGGGGCGTTGGCGGCATCGAGGCAGAGGCGGCGATGCTGGGCCAACCCGTGTCGATGCTCATCCCACGGGTCGTCGGCTTCAAATTGACCGGGCAGTTGCCCGAAGGAGCCACCGCGACCGACCTGGTGCTCACCATCACCCAGATGCTGCGCGACCACGGAGTCGTCGGCAAATTCGTCGAGTTCTACGGGGAGGGAGTTGCTGCCGTACCCCTGGCGAATCGAGCCACTATCGGCAACATGAGTCCGGAGTACGGATCTACCGTGGCGATATTCCCCATCGATGACGCCACGATCGACTACCTACGTCTCACCGGCCGGTCCGACCATCAGTTGGCTCTGGTGGAGGCCTACGCCAAGGAGCAGGGACTCTGGCATGACGCCGCACGAGAACCTCGTTACAGCGAGTATCTCCAGCTGGATCTCGCCACGATCGAACCGTCCCTGGCAGGCCCCAAGCGGCCCCAGGACCGGATTCGTCTCGCTGACGCAAAGGAATCCTTCGAATCGGCACTGCTCGGCTACACGGATGCTCCGTCCCGACCCACTCAGGTACCCATCGCCGCTGGCGAAACGATGGAGATCGACCACGGTTCGGTCGTCATTGCAGCCATCACATCGTGCACGAACACCTCCAATCCCTCCGTCATGATCGCTGCCGCACTAGTGGCGAAAAAGGCGGTGGAGCGGGGCGTGACGCGTCGACCATGGGTCAAAACGACGCTTGCACCCGGTTCGAAGGTCGTGACGGACTACTACGATCGCGCGGGCCTCACCCCGTATTTGGACAAAGTCGGGTTCGATCTCGTCGGGTACGGGTGCACCACATGCATCGGGAATTCCGGACCGCTGCCGGCTGAAATCAGCAAGGCGGTCAATGATCATGATCTCAACGTGGTGGCAGTCCTCTCGGGCAACCGCAACTTCGAGGGTCGGATTAATCCGGATGTCACCATGAACTACCTGGCATCACCACCCCTGGTGGTGGCGTACGCGATCGCCGGCACCATGAACATCGATCTACAGAACGACCCGATTGCTACCGATACCCAAGGACAGCCGGTCTATCTCCGTGACCTGTGGCCTTCCACGACAGAGATCGAAGAGGTCATCAACACCGCCATCGACGAATCTATGTTCGCCGATCGGTACGCACACGTCTTCGAAGGCGATGACCGTTGGACCTCACTGCCGACACCCACAGGCGAAATATTCGAGTGGGATCCGAGCTCGACGTACGTCCGGCGTCCTCCCTATTTCGACGGAATGACGCTAACCCCCGAGCCGGTATCGGATATCCGTGACGCTCGCGTTCTCGCCCTTCTTGGGGATTCGGTGACCACCGACCACATCTCACCCGCTGGGTCGATCAAGTCCGACAGTCCAGCGGGCAGGTACTTGCAAGAGCACGGTGTCGCACCCAAGGACTTCAATTCCTACGGCTCCCGACGGGGAAACCATGAGGTGATGATCCGCGGCACATTCGCCAACATCCGATTGCGCAATCTGATGTTGGATGACGTCCAGGGTGGATTCACCTTGGACTTCACACAGAGCGGGGATCCCCAGGTACCGATCTTCGATGCTGCGGCTGCCTATGCTGAGCAAGGGACGCCACTGGTCATCATCGCGGGCAAGGAGTATGGCTCTGGATCCTCACGGGACTGGGCGGCAAAGGGGACTGCCCTACTCGGTGTGCGCGCGGTCATCGCTGAGTCCTACGAGCGGATCCACCGGTCGAATCTGATCGGGATGGGTGTCCTCCCACTGCAGTTCATGCCGGGTGAATCCGCCCAGTCACTGGGCCTGACCGGACACGAGATCATCTCCATACGCGGCGTGACGGCACTCAACGATGGCATGGTGCGGGAGGTCGAGGTCACAGCCGAGGGTGACGACGGACACACCCACGCCTTCACCGCCGCAATTCGCATCGATACCCCTGGTGAGGCGGACTATTACCGCAACGGAGGGATCCTGCAGTACGTACTTCGGTCCCTGGCGCGTCCTGAGGTGTGAGGTCAAGCTCCGCGCCCTAGAATCGCTGACACGCACGCCGAAAGGCTGCAGCAGTGAGGGTCGGCTGTCGGAGTCGAGAAATGAATCGACTCCGGATCACAGTCTCGGCCCGCGTGACGAGGAGGCCCACGGGTGTCGATGCTGGAGCGGATCGGATCGCCTGACGATGTGCGCGATCTGCGCCCGGAGCAGGTGATCGAGCTCTGCGCTCAGATTCGACAGTTCCTCGTCGACCGGGTATCCCGAACAGGTGGGCATCTCGGCCCGAATCTTGGAGTGGTCGAACTCACGGTCGCGTTGCATCGCGTTTTCGAATCCCCGAACGATGTGATCTTGTGGGATACCGGCCATCAGGCGTACGTGCACAAGATTCTGACCGGTCGTTCCGATCAGTTCGAGACGCTCCGCAAGAAGGATGGACTGTCGGGATACCCCAGTCGCGCGGAGAGTGTGCATGATGTGATCGAGAATTCCCATGCGTCGACATCGCTGTCATACGCAGATGGGATCGCCAAAGCGTGGGCGTTGGACGGCGTGCTGGGAAGCACTGGCGGCCGACACGTCGTCGCAGTAATCGGTGACGGTGCGCTCACCGGTGGAATGTCGTGGGAGGCCCTCAACAACATCGCGGCCGCCGACCGTCCCATGGTGATCGTGGTGAATGACAACGAACGTTCATATTCGCCCACGATCGGTGGACTCGCCCATCACCTCTCCACCCTGCGAACAACACGGGGATACGAGAGGTTCCTTGATTGGGGCAGGCGAATGCTGCATCGCACGCCTGTGCTCGGTCCGGCCGTTTACGACACCCTGCACGGAATGAAGAAGGGCCTCAAAGACGTCGTCGCGCCACAGGGAATGTTCGAAGATCTGGGTCTGAAATACATCGGCCCCATCGATGGTCATGATGTTTTCGAACTCGAGCACGCGCTCCGCCGAGCTAGCGCGTTCGATGGCCCGGTGATAGTCCACGCCATAACCGAGAAGGGTCGCGGTTACCGTCCGGCCGAGAACGATGAAGCGGATCGCTTCCACGGGGTGGGCATCATCGATCCCGACACCGGGCGCCCCCTGACAGGGTCAGCAACGACGTGGACATCGATCTTCTCTGATGAACTGTGCCGCCTTGGAGCGGTCGACCCGAACATCGTTGCGATCACCGCGGCGATGGCAGGCCCGACCGGTCTCGCTGCTTTCGGGCGCCGATTCCCCGATCGCCTTTTCGATGTGGGAATCGCCGAGCAACATGCGGCAGCCAGCGCAACCGGATTGGCATTCGCAGGCAAGCACCCTGTTGTCGCGGTCTACGCGACCTTCCTCAACAGAGCTTTCGACCAGGTTCTCATGGACTGCGCGCTGCACCGCGCTGGTGTCACCTTCGTTCTCGATCGTGCCGGGGTCACCGGTGATGATGGTCCCAGCCACAACGGCATGTGGGATCTGGCCCTGTTATCCATCGTTCCAGACCTGCGCCTAGCGGCGCCGCGCGATGAGCCCACATTGCGTCGAGCTTTGGCCGAAGCCACGACAATGGACGATGGGCCCAGCGTCATCCGGTTTTCCAAGGGCGCCGTGGGCCCCGACCTCCCGGCCGTGGCTGATGATCATGGTCTTGACATCCTCTACGACGATCGTGGAGCGGCGATCGATTCCGAGCCGCCTACCGGCCACGATGCTGTCGTCATCGCCGTCGGAAGCTTCGCCGGACTCGGGGTTGATGTCGCCCGGAGACTCGCCGACCAGGGAATCTCCGTGCGAGTCGTTGACCCTCGGTGGGTGTATCCCGTGTCCGCCGAACTCGTCGAAGTGTGCGCAGCGGCAGAACGCGTCGTCACTATCGAGGATGGGGTGCGTGCCGGGGGAGTGGGCAGCGCGCTACGCGACGAAATGGGGCGTCTTGGGCGTGATCGACCGATGCTGCACTTCGGCTTACCGGACGACTTCTTGGATACCGGATCTCGGTCCCAGCTCCTCGAGCAGTACGGTCTGACAGCCCAGGACGTTTCCCGAGAAGTGGTGGAGTGGGTGAGTGCCACCATGGCCGCGCCTCAACCAGCGCAGCAGCCGGACCCGACTCAGGCATCATCGCCGAACCTCGACTGAGTCGGTATCAACTAAATCGGTACTGATCAGGCCGTCTCGACTGTGGGTTCACAGGCCGTGGTGATGACAGGGACGACCAGGTGCCGCTGCCAGTCGCGCAGGCCAAGCTCGCCCAGGCGCGCGTCGATCATCGCTTCGGTCACCGGTTGGGGTGGTGACCACAGCACGCGGCGAATCGCGTCGGGGGTCCCCAGATTCTCGACCGGGACGCTCGTTCGCTGGGAAAGAGCCGCCAGGGCCTCCTTCGCGGCCGCCAGCCGTGACGCGGCCTCCTGATCTCGACTCGCCCACTGCCGGGGCGGCGGTGGGCCGGTTCCGCGCAGGGTCAACTCCGGCAGTTCATCCTCCGGTTCTGCCAGCGCATCTTCGATGGCGTCCAGCCACGTCCGCTTGAGACCGGCCGCGCGTCCCCGGGTGAAGCCGTGCAGACCGTTGAGTTCGGCCGGACAGGTTGGCGGTTTCGAAGCCGCTGAGACCATTGCGGCATCGCTGAGAAGCCGTCCGGGCGCGATATCGCGCTCTCGGGCTGCACGATCCCGAGCCATCCACAGGCTGCGAACGACAGCGAGACCCCGACGGGTGCGGATCGCATGGATACCTGATGTGCGACGCCACGGATCGACTCGCGCGGGAGGCGGTGGTGTCGTGATGAGCGCCTCGAACTCCTCGAGAGCCCACGGCATCTTTCCCTCGGCCTCCAACTCCGCCGCCAGCTTGTCCCTCAACTCAGGGAGGACCTCGACGTCCAGTGCGGCATAACGACGCCAGGAGTCCGGGAGTGGCCGAGTGGACCAGTCCGCTGCTCCGTGCCCCTTCTCTAGATGCCAGCCCAATTCGTTCGCTACCAGGGGGCCGAGTCCCACGCGGTCTCGGCCCAGCAGGCGACCAGCCAACTCGGTATCGAACAATCGCTGCGGCTTCAGGCCGATTTCGGCCAGGCACGCCAGGTCCTGGCTCGCCGCGTGAATGACCCACTCCCAGGGCTGCAAGGCGTCGGCAAGGCGATGCAGATCGGGCAGTGCGATGGGGTCGATGAGCCAGGTTCCACCCCCCTGTCGGTGGACCTGTATCAGGTAGGCCCGCTGGCCGTACCGGAATCCTGATGCACGTTCAGCATCGATTCCCACAGGTCCAGATCCCTGCTCCAAGGCGGCGATCACCCGGGTCAGAGCCCGTGGTGTCTCGATCACATCGGGGATTCCCTCCCGTGGCTCCAGCACGGGGAGTGCTTGTGCGGCTGGGTCCCCTGGCGTTGATTGAGGCGGGCGATCATCGGCGCCGGGGACCGCCGATGAGTCAGGCTCGGTACTCCGGGGGACACGATGGGGTTGGGTCATCGGGGAGTGGTCGCGTTCGCCGATCGATCGAGTCGGGTGACCCCGACACCAGCAGGGACCAACCCGGCTGCGGTGGCCAGCAGACTGGCCCAGGCTTGGACGTGGTTTCCCAGATCACCGGGGCTATCCCGCGGGGTCCACGAGGCCCGGATCTCGATCTGGCCGGTGACCATGCCAGCAGGATCGGCCAGGGAGCCGAAACCCTCGCTGGTCACCCGCGTGACGGTGCCTCCCAGGGCTCCTGTGTGAGCCCCATGGGCTGCGAGGGCATCGCCGAGCCAACTCCATCCGACCGTCGGAAGGAACGGATCGGTGGCCAGATCTGATTCCAGCGCGGCACGAGCGAAGGTCACGACCCGGAACGTGCCCTCCCATGAATCGACGCCGTCGGGGTCATGGAGAACGACGAGTCGCCCCGTGGCAAGTTCGCCATCCTCAGGATCGGACGAATCGAGGATTTCCGCCGAGAGAGCCACGGCGTGGGGCGCGAGGCGTTGCGGTGCCGGGGCCTCGTCGATGCTCAACTCCGGCCGGTACCGCTGCTGACGGAGGCTGGACAGGGCAATCTCGAAGTCCGATTGGATTCCGGAACCGACGGCCGATGACACGGAGTCAGCCTACGTCGCACGGACTCCCGTTTGGCTCTCCCACGCCGGAACCGGCGACCTAGCCGGCAGTCGGGGGAGGCTCTGGACGTGCGCCGCCCCTAGGCACGTGCCGAACGCTCAGAGAGTTGATGCAATACCGAAGATCGGTGGGCGTGGCATAGCCCTCCCCGGCGAAAACATGCCCCAGGTGACCGTCGCACCGTGCACATCGAACCTCCGTGCGCGTCATCCCGAGGCTGCGGTCATCGATTTGGGTGACCGTCGACGGCTTGGGTGCATAGAATGATGGCCACCCACAGTGGGATGCGAACTTCGTGTCTGCATCAAATAGCGGTGCCCCGCACCCTCGGCAGTAGTACGTTCCCGGTTCGGTGGTCTCGACGTACTCGCCCGACCAGGGAGGCTCGGTTCCCGCCTTACGTAGGATGTGGAACTCCTCGGGCGTCAGGACTTCGCGCCACTGGTCATCGGTCAATCGCACTACCTCGTGCGTAGCGGAGGGTTCGGCACGTGATTCGTCCACGGCTACACCTTAGGCGTGCCGAGGCGGTATCGCCCACCCGTTCGGCCTAGGCTGGCCGCGCACGGTGACGGAGGACTATGCCGAGGAGGGCGATTCGATGAGCGACATGCTCGATACCCGCGGAGTGTGGTTGAGCGACGAGGACATGGACAGTGCGCGCGAACGCCTCCCGATCGTCTACGTCGACGCTCTGCCTGTGCGAACAGATGCCCTGGGACGCGTGACGGCCGTCGGGCTGTTGCTGCGCGCTCGTCCGGATGGATCGTTGAGTCGTTCGGTTGTGTCCGGCCGGGTGCTCTACGGGGAACGTTTACGAGACGCCCTATTACGGCATCTGGAAAAGGATCTCGGTTCGATGGCCCTGCCCCGGTTGCCCTCCACCGTCGTGCCCTTCACTGTCGCTGAGTACTTTCCCGACGCCGAGGTGACGGGTTTCCATGATCCCCGCCAGCATGCGGTGAGTCTGGCGTATGTCGTTCCGTGTGACGGCGATTGTCAACCGTCCCAGGACGCGCTCGACCTCGCCTGGGTGTCACCAGCCGACGCCCTGTCGTACACCTTCCAGGCAGAAATGACCGGTGGTCAGGGCCAACTGGTTCGCTTGGGTCTCGCGCACTGTGGCTTCTTGGACTGACTCCCGGGGACTCCACTCGGGGGTCTGGTGAGGTCTCAGGCTACCGGCGGAAACCTCGGAGGTTGCTGCTGCTGCCTGGCCTGCAGGGCAATGGCGAGATCAGGCCACCGGAAAGAGCGCTCCATCCATGCCAAGCTCTCCACGAGATGTTTCTCGAGCGGGTGCTGCTCCGCATGCAGAAACTGCGATTTCATCGCGGCGAGTGACGCCGGTGAACAGTGGGCTGCCACGTCCGTGGCCCATTTCATTGCGAGGTCCAGGGCATCGTCACCGATGGCAGTCACAAGTCCGATGCTCTCCGCCTCCCTTGCCGACACCGGGCGCCCACTCAGGAGGATCTCCCGGGCGCGACCGGGAGCGATGATCCGGGGGAGCAACCATGCGGCGGCGTATTCGGCGGTTAATCCCAATCGAGAGAAGGCTGAGAGGAACACCGCGGATGTGCTTGCGAATCGAACATCCCCGATGAGGCTCAGCACGAATCCGGCGCCGGCGGCCGCACCGTTGACAGCAATGACGACGGGGGTCGACATGCGCTGGGTGACCGCGAACAAGCGTTGTGCCTCGAAGCCCGACGAGAAGCTATCCAGGGCATCAGGCCCCTGAGCGAGGAGATCCAGGTCGGCGCCGGAGCAGAAACCCTTGCCGGCGCCGGTCAACACGATCACCCGCACGTCCCGATCGGCCTCGCCAGCAGCTATGGCCTCGGCCAGGCTTTCGAGCAGCTCGGGCGTCATGGCATTGAGACGAGCAGGTCGATTCAGCGTCAGCAATCGCACTCCGGCATGATCGGAGCACAACACGAGTTCGGATCGATCCTCAGGTCCTGGGCCGGCGTAGGTGCCTGTTCTGGAATCGGTCATCGGTGGAGTCAGTCCTCGTAGGGATCGTGGCCCAGCAGCGTCTCGTCCTCTGCGGTGAGTTCCGATCCGGGTCGATCGAAGGGATCGACATCGGAATCATCGTCAGCGATGTCCTCGGCGTACCTGCCAGCAAGAGGGTCATCGGGTGCGTCAGGATCGATGACGTGCATCGCTGCCTGCTCGGCAGGCATCCAGGTGCCAGGCTGAAGGCCACCCGCGTGCATGGGATCGTCGCTGGCGTCGCTTGCATCCTCCACCGCGAGGACCGATTCGGTGTCCTCGAGGGGATAGGCCAAGCCATCAAGGGAACCTTCCGGATCCGATCCATCGGCCGAACCTGGGTGCAGAGCCGCATGAATCGCCTCCGCCTCCATGACCATGCTCAGCCTCTCCGCCTGATCTGCAGCGTCACCGGCCACATCACCGAGGTCCTGAGTGGCTCGGGAGATCTGCCCGGGCGACCCGGCATCGACGACATCGTCACCGTCCACCATGTCGGCCATGGCTGCCTCCTCTCACGTCCTTGCTTCGCAAGGGGGCTGCGAGAGCAGCCCCCTTCTATGTGGATCCTGACATACCGGGCCTTCGCAGAAAAGGGACCATCGTCCATCCTCTGTCGTGTCGGTGCGCGCGCGCTCACCCAGGGGGTCCGTGCATCCGATACCGTACGAGGCATGGCGAAAGATGAAGCGAAGGCACCAGGATCAGGAATCGGAACGGGGCGACTCATCGCGATCGTCGTGATCGCGGTTGCGGCTGCGTTCTTGATATTCGGCAATCTGGAGACAACGTCGGTCTGGCTGTGGGGATTCACGGTCGAACTGCCGCTGTTCATCGTGCTCATCGTGGTGTTCGTTTTGGGCATGTTTCTCGGTGGCATCGTGCGCACGGGCATCCGCAAATTACGAGGCGTCGACCCCGCCTGAATACGCGTCCCGATCGCAGATGACGAGATTGTCTGCCGCGGCGACCTGTCCGGCCGGGATCGACCGGTCGTGGTCGAGGAGCCTGGTGAGGGCGACGTTCTTCTCAGCCCCGGTCACCAACCACAGAATGCATCGTGCGGAATCAAGAGCGGGGTACGTCAACGACATGCGCCGGTGCCCCTGGTAGGTGTTCGTCGTCACTGCCACGAGAACGTTGCGTACGTCGAGGATCGGGTCATCGGGAACCAGTGACGCGGTGTGCCCATCAGGCCCCAGGCCCAGGTGGATGAGGTCGAACCTCCCGGGGAGCTTGCCTGCATAGTCCTGTGCGGCTGCCGAAAGATCGATCAACTCCACAGGCATGGCGACAATGTCGGCAGGTGCGCCGTCGAGCGCCTTGATGAGGTGGCGCAAGTTACGCGCAGGGTCCTGGGCATCGGCTACGCGCTCGTCCACCTGGAATATTCGAGTGCTTTCCCAAGGCATCTCCATGTCAGCGAGATGCCTGAACATGATCCAGGGAGTGCGGCCCCCACTCACGGCGAAGGTGAAGACCCCGCGTTCGGCAATCGATTCGGCGGCGATCTCCTTCACCTTCGCAGCAGCGTATCGAGCAGCCTCATCGTCACCGGACTCCACGTGAACATCCCAGATGCCCCCATCGGGACCTTTCGAGTCGCGCGATCCGTCTTCTGACATGGGCCTTGTCATTCCTTCTTTTCGTCGTGTCCACCGAACTCAGACCGCATCGCAGACATCACCTTGTCGGTGAACAACCCGAGGCCGCGGGACTGGAATCTGGCGTACAACGCGGAGGTGATCGTCTCTGCCGGGACGCCCTCCTCGACTGCCGCCAAAACCGTCCATCGACCTTCGCCGGAATCAGACACTCGACCGGCGAAATCATCGAGGTCAGGGGAGTGGGCGAGTGCGCTGGCCGTGAGGTCCATCAGCCATGAACCGATCACTGACCCACGACGCCATACCTCGGCGACTTCTGGAATATCGATCTCATACTGGTAGTACCGGGGGTCACGCAGCGGCGTCGTCTCGGCATCGACTTCCTGAGTATGCAGCCCAGCATCCGCGTGTTTGATGATGCTGAGTCCCTCGGCGATCGCCGCCATCATTCCGTACTCGACACCGTTGTGGACCATCTTCACGAAATGTCCCGCACCGTTGGGCCCGCAGTGCAGATAACCGTCCTGGGCTGTCTTGCCTGCGTCCTCCCGCCCGGGTGTGGGGGAGGCTGACGAGGAACCTGGTGCGATCGTCTTCCAAATCGGATCCAGATGGCGGACAGGGCCATCCTCACCGCCGATCATCAAGCAGTAGCCACGTTCGAGTCCCCACACACCACCACTCGTTCCACAATCGATGTAGTGGATTCCCTGGGGCTTCAACTCGGCAGCGCGGTCGATGTCGTCGCGATAGTAGGAGTTGCCACCGTCGATGATGATGTCGTCGGGCTGAGCGTGCTCAGCTATGTCGTTCAGGATCTTCCCCGTGATGCCAGCGGGAAGCATCATCCACACGGCGCGAGGACCGTCAAGCTTCGCCATGAAATCCTCGATGGAAGACGCACCCGTCGCGCCTTCTGAGACCAGCGTTGAGACCGCGGCAGCATCGACGTCGTAGACAACACAGCGATGTCCGTCTCGCATAAGTCGCCGAACGATGTTGGCTCCCATACGGCCGAGGCCGACCATGCCTAATTGCATCGGGTGATCCGTGGTCATCGTGCCCTCCAGAGCGGTGATGTCATCGACAGGGTTTGCCCTGTCTCAAGCGGCATGGTGAGTTCGACTGTCGTCCTACTGTCTTTTCATGTCACGGTAGCGGGTGATGAGTGAGTTCGTGGACGCATCATGATCGAGTGCTGGGTCGATGGTGGAGGTCAGTTGCGGGATGATCGCCTGGGCGAGCTTCTTACCAAGCTCCACGCCCCACTGATCGAACGAGTCGATTCCCCAGATCGCACCCTGGGTGAACACGTTGTGCTCATAGAGAGCGATCAGTGAGCCGAGTCGATACGGCGTCAGCAAGTCTGAAAGGAGGACGGTGCTGGGCCTGTTCCCCGGCATCACTTTGTGCGGTACAACCGATGCAGGAACCCCCTCGCTTTCGATTTCGGCTGCCGAACGGCCGAATGCGAGTGCCTGCGCCTGTGCGAAGACGTTCGACATCAGGATGTCGTGATGATCACCGAGTGGATTGTTCGTCTTGGCGAAGCCGATGAAATCCACGGGAACCATCGTTGTTCCCTGATGGAGCAGTTGATAGAAACTGTGCTGACCGTTGGTGCCAGGTTCACCCCAGTAGACAGCGCCCGTATCTACGTCGACATCGACGCCCTCTAACGTGACATGCTTCCCGTTGGATTCCATGGTCAGTTGCTGGAGGTACGCGGGGAAGCGTTTGAGGTATTGGCTGTAGGGCAGAACTGCGATCGTCTGGCAGCCGAAGAAGTTTCGATACCACACTGCGAGAAGCCCCATCAGAACAGGAAGGTTCCTTTCGAATGGGGTGGTCCGGAAGTGTTCGTCCATGTCGTGGAACCCGGCCAACATCGACTCGAAATTATCGGGGCCGATCGCGATCATGGTCGATAACCCGATCGCGGAATCCATCGAGTAACGTCCACCGACCCAGTCCCAGAATCCGAACATGTTGTCGGTGTCGATCCCGAACTTCGCGACTTCTTCGGCATTTGTGGACACGGCAACGAAGTGTCGTGCGATCGCAGCCTCGTCCCCGATTGAGTCCAACAACCACTGCCTGGCGGAGTGAGCGTTCGTCATCGTCTCCAGGGTGGTGAACGTCTTGGAGGAGATGATGAACAGCGTCCTTTCCGGATCCAGGTCATGCGTCGCCTCGACGAAATCCGTGGCGTCGACATTCGAGACGAACCGCATCGTGAGGCGGCGATCGCTGTAGAACCTGAGGGCTTCGTACGCCATCACCGGACCGAGGTCTGAACCACCGATCCCGATGTTGACGACCGCTGAGATCGACTGACCCGTGTGTCCCTTAAACGCGCCTGAGCGAATCGCGTTCGCGAAGGTAGCCATCCGATCGAGAACCTCGTGCACACCCGGGACAACGTTCGCACCGTCGGTCGTGATGATGTCGTCGGACGGCGCGCGCAGGGCAACGTGCAATACGGCACGGTCCTCGGACGTGTTGATGTGCTCGCCGGCGAACATCGCATCGATATGCGCGCGCAGTCCGCTCTGCTCGGCGAGGGCGACCAGGTCTGTGATGGTTCCGGCAGTGACCCGGTGCTTGGACAGATCGGCAACCACGCCACAGGCTTCGAAGGTCAGTTGATCGACGCGACTGGGATCAGCAGCAAATAGGTCCCGCAGTGTCGTCGCCTGGAGATTCGCAGATTCGGTCTGAAGGGAACTCCAGGCGGGGCGCTGAGTCAGTGGGACCGGCACCGTAAATGGGGACACCGAACATCCACCTTTCGTCGACTCATGCTTATCGGGCTAGGTAGCCGGAATCTTGTCAGATCGACAGGTATCCAGTGGGCCACCGCAGAATGAATTTCGCGTTCTCGCCGCGATTGTGGACCACTCCATCGCCACGGACAGATGACGCTGACGGCCATCTGCTGCTTCGGTGTCCGAGGGGGGACTTGAACCCCCACGCCCTAATACGGGCACTAGCACCTCAAG
>JAGYOB010000099.1 GCA_018399515.1 Candidatus Nanopelagicales bacterium | reverse complement strand
TCCTGCCCCCTCCTCCATCCGTGGTTGACGGGCCCCCAAACGAGCGGCGGGGTGATCGGGGAGTTCACCGCGTGTTGGTGCGAAGTTCGTTGAGGTTGAGGGCGATCCCTAAAACAGTCTGTTCCGCTGCGCCATCGAATCCAGTTGGATCGAGTTTGAGACTGCACGGTTGCAGATCCACACAGAAGGAGAATCATCATGGTGAACCCCCCCGTTATCTCGGCTCCGGTCCATCGCGGCACCGCAGCTCAGGCCGGCACCGCCGGCGCAATCCAGTCCTACGTCGGTTACGGCATTCCGTCCGAGGGTGCTGACCAGGCGACCTTCTTGCCTATCAACCCGTCCGAGGGTGCTGACCTCTAGATCCACCTCGAACCACCTCGGTGGCTGGTGGGCGGCTCTGACCGCCCACCAGCCCGCCTTGGCATGTCTGGACGCAATCACGCAGGGAGTACGAGATGGTGGAAGCGAAGGACGCTGGTCCGAAGATCGGCGGCTTCGTCGTTGCATCTCTGGCCTTCGGTCAGGTGCTGGTGTCGTTGGACGCGTCCGTCGTCAACGTCGCCCTGCCCTCCATCCAGAACGAACTTGGTTCCACGAGCGGCCAAATGCAGATCATCGTCGTGGCCTACATGATCGCCCTAGCGGGCCTGATCCTGCCGATCTCAGCATTCAGTGATCGGGTCGGACGCAAGCCGATCTACCTCTTCGGAGCACTGCTGTTCGTCGCGGGCTCTGCCCTGTGCGGCATCTCGTGGGACACCTGGATCCTCATCGCAGCCCGTGCGATCCAAGGTGTCGGTGCCGCCTGCCTGATGGGCTTGGCCCTGGCCATCCTGACCGACAGTGTGGATCGGAGCAGGGTGCCGGGCGTGGTCGCGATGTGGACCACCGTGACGATCGCCGCAGGGGCTGCCGGGCCCTTCGTGGGCGGTCTGTTGGTGACCGGTCTCGGTTGGCGCAGCGTCTTCTTCATCAACGTGCCGCTCGCGCTGTTCGTCTTCCTCGTAGCCGCCAGGGCCCTGCCCAACGACCGCAAGCATGCTGAGGGCAAGGCCGGGTTTGGGGCAGGAATCCTTCTCGCAGCAGCCCTTGCTGCGATGACGTTGGGGCTCACGGCTGCCGAGCGCGCCCCGTGGCTGTCGGCTGAGGTGCTCGTGCCGCTGGTGCTGGCGGTCATCGTCTTCATCGTCTTTGTCGTCCAGCAGCGGCGGTCGACGAGTCCGATGATCCAGTGGGGGATGCTGAAGAAGAGCCCACTGCCCGTCACTCTCGGACTCCTGGTGCTGCTGTCATTGGCTTTGGCCGGGGCTCTCTATCAGATGTCGCTGTTCACCCAGAACGTCTTGGGCTTCACTGCAGCCCTGGCCGGAACCGTGACGCTGTCGGCATCGATAGCCATGGCGTTCATCACGCCGTTCGCCGGCAAGATCCAGGGCGTTATGGGTGCAGCGGTCCCGGTGCTGGTCGGCATGATCGTGGCGGCCGTGGGCCTGCAGGTGCTCGCCAGGCTGGCCCCGGACTCCAGCACGTGGCTGGTCGTGGTCGGACTGTTCATCATGGGCGTCGGACTCGCCGTTTCGATTCCCATCGTGCAGTCGGTCGCAATGCAGCAGTCGACCCCGCAGACCGCCGGGGCGATCTCCGGTTCCCTCGGCTTGGCCTCCCAGGTCGCCGGCATCCTCGGCATCACCTTCATCGGCAGCCTCACCACCCGGGTCGCCCTCGATCAGTGGGCAGCAGGTGGCGGGGACTCCTCGCTGGACTCACTCGTAGGTGTCGGCGACGTCAAGGACATCACCGCGCAGGCCGGTGACGCGGCCGGGCAACTGGCCGCTCTGTCGTACTCGTCGGGTGTCGATGTGGCCTTCACCGTTGCCGCAGTGCTTACCGTCATTGCCGGCATCATCGGTTTGATCGCTCTCCCAAAACGCCCCATCAAGCCAAGTATTGATGTGCCCGCGATGGGACCGGAGGCCTGAGCTCCATGACCCAGCCCTCCCACGTCGATGTGACCGGCCTTGCCGGGCTGCGCGAGCAGACACTCGGCCACCCCTCGGTGGTCGTGGCGGTTGTGGACGGTCGCATCGACTCCAATCAGCCGAGCCTGGCAGGTGCAGCGATCCGGCTGGTCGACTCCGGCGCCCCTGGAGGGCCTCCCGAGGGGCGCACCGCAGACCACGGTACGTACGTCGCCAGCATTATGGCGGGCCAGCCGGGCTCCGATGTCGACGGCATCGCCCCACAGTGCACGTTTCTCTCAGTGCCCGCGTGGACTCCTGAGCGGCCACGCCCCTCACAAATCGATCTGGCCCGTGCGATCGAAGCGGCCGTCGACGAAGGCGCCGACATCATCAATCTCAGCGGTGGTCAGTTCGTCGACGCACCCCTCGCCCAGGATTACCTCGAGCGAGCCGTGCAGAAGTGCATCGACAACGACGTCCTCCTGATCGCGGCTGCCGGCAACGACGGCTGCCCGTGCCTGCACGTGCCGGCATCCCTCGATGGAGTCATCGCCGTCGGCTCGTTAGGAGACGCTGCCGCATCGACATTCTCTAACCATCACGAGGTATACCAGCGCAACGGGATTACCGCCCCCGGCGAGCACATCACCGGCGCAACGCTGACCGGTGGCACCCAGGAGCAGAGCGGCACCAGTGTCGCGGCCCCCGTAGTGAGCGCTGTTGCGGCGCTCCTCCTCAGTCTCGAGCGTGCAGCAGGACGCTCGACCAGCCCGCGCACGATCGGGCAGGCACTCCTCGATGGTGCGGACCGATGCGTCATCGACGACGACCACTGCCAACGACTGCTCGGCAGAACCCTCACCATCGAAGGAGCAAGGAACGCCATGGAACAACTCACTACTGCCCCCGGTGCCGAGCAGTCCTGCGGCTGCGGCGGCCACGCTGCGCCACAGATGCCCGTCGCACCTGTCGTGCAGGCCACTCCTGAGCTGGCCGTCGCAGGCATCGACCCTAGCTCGCTCGTCGCCGCCGTTCAGGCGGTTATGGCCCAGATGGGCATGACCGCGCCCGAGACATCAACCCCCGCAACCCCTGCACCGGCCATGGTGCAGTCGACTATTGAGGAGACTCCCGTGACCGATACCGGAGCAGAGCAGTCGGGCATGCCCGTCGTCAACGAAGCGAACATCGTGTACGCCCTGGGCGCACTCGGCTTCGACTTCGGCACCGAGGCCCGTCGCGACTCGTTCAAGCAGCTCATGGCCCCGGCCGTGTTCAACGGGGTCCCGGTGCCTCCTAACCCCTATGACGCCCGTCAGCTCGTCGAGCACCTGCGCCAGATGCCCTCGGAGGCGAATGCCCTGATCTGGACGCTCAACCTTGAGCTCACGCCCATCTACGCCGTTGAGGCTGTCGGCCCGTACTCGGCCGAAATCAACGCGATCCTCGTCGACTTCCTCGCCGGAGCGAACGTCGGCAACCTCTCACCCGAGCACATCGAGCGCATAAGCATGCCCGGCAAGCTCGGCAGCCGCAGCGTGCGTCTCTACTCAGGTCAGGTTGTTCCTATCGTCGAGATCGACAGCCCCCGCGGACTGTACGCGTGGCAGTCCAACCGCCTCATCGAGAACTCCCTCAACGAACTCGACGTCAAGGGTGCTGCCGACCGTGAGGTGACCGCAGCGACACTGCGCACGTTCCTCGACCGTGTGTACTACGAACTGCGCAACCTCGGTCGCCTGTCGTCGGACCGTGCGCTCAACTTCGCTGCCACCAACGCTTTCCAGGCGACCCGCGTGTTCGCCGAGGCCGTGACGGCCGGCCTGCGCCTCGACCACGTCGACGTCGAGCAGAGCCCGTACGCGCGGCCCGAGTCCGACGCGTGGGACGTGAAACTCAAGTTCTTCGATCCGGAGAACCTGCGCCGAGCCCGTCAGGTGTTCCGCTTCACCATCGACGTCAGCGACGTCATGCCCGTCACGATGGGTGAGGTCCGCAGCTGGTCGGTGTCGTCGTGACCGACCGGACGCCGCCGCAGGTGGCACCGGTCCGACGACCCGAGCTCGTGCAGCCGCACACCATCATGGACCTCAAACACGGGACAGATGAAGAACTGATGGTGCGCCTGATGTCGGTCGTGCACGGCTGCAACCTCAATGATCCTCCGCGACTCGACGGTGCCTTCATCGACAGGCGGGGGAGTCTGTGATGGCCGCACGCAAGCCGACCAGGGCGAAGGCGGCAGATGGCAAGCCAGCTGTCGTCGAGGCTGGAACGGGCAGCGGGGCAGCGGACGGCTACGAGGGCCTTGACTGGGAGCTGTACGAGCGCGTGCGCCCCAACCATCGACACTCCGGCGCGACCGGCGCCGGTCTGGTGGAGTACGCCGTCTGGCTCGTGGTCATCAAGAACCGGCCGGAGAGCGAACAGCACGACGTCGGCCTACCGGGGCAGCCGGTTCGCTGATCCATGGCTGACCTGCAGGACATTCCCGGGATCGCCAAGCTGCAAGAACTCACGCTCGGCGACCCCGGGGTCCAGATCGCTCTCGTCGACGGCCTGCCCGACCTCGATCACAAGGTGTTCCGGGGCCGTCACATCACCCTGCTCGATCCGAGCGGGCTTCGTCCGTATGAGCACGAGGAGTCCATGCGTGAGCATGCGACGTTCGTCGGCAGTGTGCTCGTCGGCGACCCCGATGGGCCGCGACCGGGGATCGCACCGCAGTGCTCACTGACGTTCGTCGTCGCGATGCACGAGTACGAGGACTTCGACACCCGGCTCGCCTACGTGCGCGCCCTTGAAGCCGCATACGAGACGGGTGCTCCCATCGTGCACTCGGCCATCGCGCTTCCGTCGCAGTCCGGGCGCGTGGATCCGATGGTCGCCAAGGCTGCTCAGCGCCTTCGAGACGCCGGAGTGCTGCTGATCAGCCCCTCAGGGAACGACCACGGCACGTCCTGGACCTTCCCAGCGATCGCCGAATACTGCCTCGCCGTCGGCAATGTCGACGACCTCGGCAACCCGGTCGACTCGACGAACAGCGGTGACCTGTTCGAGGGCCACGGAGTCATGGCCAACGGCACCCGGATCCTCGGGGCGCTGCCGGGAGGAGGCACCGGGCGACAGCGCGGGACGAGTCTTGCTGCACCGCACGTCACCGGCGTGGCGGCGCTGCTCATGTCGGTGCTGCGCGAGCGCGGCATGGGGGTGGACCCGATGACTGTCGGCCGCGCCATCATCGCCAGCGCCACGCCGTGCACCAAGAACCCCGAGCGCTGCATCGGCGGCGTTATGAACCCGGTGGGTGCTCTGGAGATGCTCCTCGAAGGCACCACCCCGGAGCCGTTGGAGCCCAAGAGCCTGCGCGTCTGGCCCCTCGTCGAGGATGGGCCGGGCCTGCCGCCGAACAGCCCGGTGCGGTTCGAGGCGCCCGACTATCCCGACGAGGGCAGCGCCATGGTGGGAGGCCCTCCGCGGCCTGAGCCCGACACCAGCTCGATTGTCGAGCAGTCCACCGCGCCGGCAGGGAATCAGTCGGCTGCGTCGCTCCTGCCGCGTACTCCCAAGATGGCGTTCGCGCTCGGCCGCATCGGATTCGACATCGTCGATGACACCCGTCGTTCGCTCCTCACCGAGGCGATTCAGGATGCGGACATCTCCGGTGTTCCGGAGGATCCGGCAGTGCTCGCAGCCCTGATGGATCGCCGCCCCTCGATTGCACAGGAGGTGACCTGGTTGGTGCTGCGCGAGGGATCCCCGCTCTATGCCGTTGCCGCCACCGGCCCTTCTGCTAATGAGGTACTCGCGTCCTTCGCCGCAGGGGTCGGGGAGCAGGTCAGCGGCGCCATCGCGGAGATGTCGTTCCCCGGAGTCGTCACCGGTGAGATGGTCACCTTGTCGAGCGATGAGTTGGTGCCGGTCCTGCGGATGACGGGCATTCGAGGCCTGTACGGCTGGCGCCGGAGTGATCAACTCGCCCGTCTGCCGCTGCCGCCTGCAGGCCGCGAGCAGTTGGAACGCATGCTGGCCCTCATCGACGACGGGGAGCCGAATGACGGCACCCACAGTCACGTGCGGGCAATCAACTACCTCGTGACCAACCCGGCGCAGTTGGCTTGGTCGGCCGGGGTCGCAAGTAGTGAGGGCTTCAGTTTCGACACCCTTTCGGTGCAGCGGAGCACACTCAACCGGCCCTACTCCGACTGCTGGGACATCGATCTGATCTTCAAGGATCCGGATCGTCCTTCTCGCGCGCGGCTGCTCCACAGACACTCGGTCGACGTCGGGGATGCACTACCGGTCTCGATCGGCAGCCCGCGCACCTGGCGGCTCAGCTAGATCAGCCTGGATTCGGTCTGCGTCCAGTGCCCCTCATCCGTCCGCATCAGGGGCAGTTGCGCGCGAACGCTGAATGTGGAGTCAACGGAGCTGTACGCAACCTGACCACCGAGGGCTCGTGCCCGCGATCGCATGCGTGCCAGCCCAGAGCCCTCGTCGATAGTGACCGGTGCATCGACAGCGTGGCTGATCTGCATCAGCAGGTTCGGCGTTCCGTGATCGAGATCGCTGGAGATCGAGACCGAGATGGCGTGGGACTCGGAGTGCTCCATCGCGTTCGAAACTGCCTCCTCGACGATGCGGTACGACCCCATGCGCAGGCTGCGGTGCAGTCCTCCGATGAGGGGGTCGTCCATCGCCGCGGCTACCGGGTCCATCGTGATCGTCACGGTGGTTACTGGTGAGACCCTCTGGGCAAGCTCCGCGAGGGCCACGTTGAGGCCTGCCTCGATACCTGATGGGTAGAGATCTCGTGCGATTGACTCGACACCTTCGCGATAGACCCGCTCGAGGCATTGGTCCATGGAGATCGCCGTGATGGCGGCCCGCGGGTCGCTCGTGGTCTCGCTGAGAGTCCTCAGTTCATGCCTCATGGCGACGAACTCGGCCTGAAGGGAGCCGTGCAGATGGTCGAATACCGCGCCCCTCACCCGCTCCTCCTCCTGAGCGAGGCTGAGTTGAGCTCGGTTCAGCTGCAACAAAAGGTCTGATAAGGCCCTCTTACGGTTCGCGACGAAGAAGACGGCGGCGACTAGTGCGGCGAGGAAGATACCTGCGAAACCGACCTGCGTCATGATGAATGCGGTATCAACAGGGGGAAGTGGTCCGCGCTCCGTCAGTTGCATGATCGCTGACCGGACCCTGTCGCAGAGACCGTGGTGGCCGCCGACCAGGTGGCACCGAAGGCGCTATTAGAACTTGCTTGGACAAGCCAATTGCTGCCACCGAAGGATATGGCCACCTTTGCCTCCGATGTGCTTTGACCTGCGGCGGATAGCGCGACTGCGTTACCCCAGGAGTTCCCACTGCCGCCGCCCACGCTGGCGTGCGTAAGACTGCGGCTGCCCTTTGAACTCGTCCGCGCGGCCAGTCCGTAAGCGCCTTCCGAGGACATCGCTGCATCCAGCAAGGAAGCAGCCACAGACTGTTGCGTGTCCCCGACATCAATCGGTGCACTCCACGTCACCCCGTGCGCTGACGTGCCCATCACAATCGTTGC
>JAGYOB010000098.1 GCA_018399515.1 Candidatus Nanopelagicales bacterium | reverse complement strand
CCCAAACCGACATCGCCATGATCGGCGGCCAGTCCGCTGGCGAAGAGTCGTTCACCGGTCTCATCGAGAACAACGACGCATTCAAACGCGCTCGGCTCATCGACAGCCAAAGAAAGCAGCGGAATCACCTGCGCCTTCACTTCGAAACGGCTGAGCGCCTTGCGATACGCACCTACGTTCGTCCACGAAGTGGATACGACCATCAAGTTGGCGTCGTCGGTGGCCTGCGCAATCTGACCGCGCAGAAAACCCGTCGATTCACCCAAGATCGCCAGCGCCGCGCGCATCTGTGCAAGCCACGAGGTGCGGTCAGCATCCACCCGGTACCGCGAGACCACCAGAACTGGGGCGGCCTCCCCCATCGCACTAGGCTCGAATCCCACGACTTCCGACTCCACAGACCCGTCCACACCCGCGACGCTAATGCACCCCGAAGGATCCGCAATGGCTGGAAAGAAACGCCCCAAGAAGGGTCAGTTGCCCCCGGGCGTGAAAGGACCGGCACCCCAGCCGAGTAACCAGCGTGCCAACAATCCACGACAAACCAACCCACCGGCCGGCACCCCCCGCGGCAACGTCGAGCGCGCAAGCATCCCGATCCTGTCTCGGCTGCTGGCATTGCCGCGGTGGCTTCTGGTCATACTTATCGCCACGTTCTTGCTCTTGGGCCTGGCGCTAACGGGCCCACTGGCTCCACTGGCCGCAATCTTCTTGCTCATCGTTGGCACGTTCCTTGGCTGGCTCTTGATGCTCGCATGGCCGGTGCTCAGCCCTGGACGACGCATGATCCGCCTCGTTGTGGTGATGACCGTCGTCGGTCTCGCGGTTCTCAAAGCGCTTGGCCGTTTCTGATATTGACATTCATTTCCATTAAGCGCATAATCCCTCCATGCGTATTTCTCGACTCGCCCTGATCCCAGCCGCCGCCCTCGCTTTCGCTGCTCCGCTCGCCGCGTGTTCCAGCGACGATTCCGCGACCAACGCCACCACCGAATCAGCGGAGGTGGTCACCGAGGAGACGGCCGAAGAGACTGAGGCGACCAGCAGCGATTCAAGCTCCTCCCCCGTTCAGGTGGTTGCCACCACAACCATGCTCGGCGACGTCGCAGCCCAGATCGTCGCCTGCGCCAACCCTGAGTCCACCGCGACCACCTTGATGCCCATCGGCGCCGATCCGCACGACTTCGCACCCTCGTCTTCCCAGGTCGCCCAGATGGTCACCGCGCAGGTTGTCATCGCGAACGGACTTGGCCTTGAGGCAGGTCTCGACGACGCTTTGGAGAACGCGGCATCTGACGGCGCAACTGTTATCGAGATCGCCGACCTCGTCGATCCAATTCCGTTCGGTGCGGGTGGTCACGATGATCACGGCCACAGCGATGCCAAGGAAGACGACCACGATGATCACGACCACGACGACGAGCATTCTGACGACGATCACTCTGACGACGAGCACTCTGACGACGAGCACGGCCACGACGATGCCAAGGAAGACGATCATTCCGAGGACGAGCACTCCGACGACGATCACGACCACGGCGACGAGGACCCGCACTTCTGGTTCGACCCGCTGCGCATGGCCGACGCCGTGGACATCATCGCGACGGACCTCGCCACGCTGCGCAGTGACGTCGACTGGGCCGCGCGTGCAGCCGAACTGCGCAGCGAGCTCGAGGGCGTCGACGCGGAGATGGCGGCGCTGTTCGCGACCATCCCGGCGGACCGACGCCTGCTCGTCACGAACCACGACGCGCTCGGCTACCTCGAGGCCCGCTACGGCCTGGAGGTCGTGGGGACGATCGTCCCCGGCACATCGACCACCGTGGAGACGAACCCGCGCGCCTTCGCGGACCTCGTGGACCTCCTCGTCGCCGAGGGCATCGACGTCATCTTCGCGGAGACCACGGACACCACGACACTCGCGGAACAGCTCGCGTCAGAGGTCATCGGCCGCGGGG
This sequence comes from Candidatus Nanopelagicales bacterium, assembly GCA_018399515.1. Classification (GTDB taxonomy): domain Bacteria; phylum Actinomycetota; class Actinomycetes; order S36-B12; family S36-B12; genus M55B157. The sequence goes on along the minus strand of JAGYOB010000098.1, from coordinate 576 downwards.
ACCTCGACGTGCAGGTCGTCCAGCTCTACACCGGCGCACTCGGCGAGCCCGGCTCCGGCGCAGAGACCTACCTCGGACTGCTCCGCACGACCGCCCGGGCGATCACGGACGCGCTCGCCTGACGTCGCGGGCGGGGCTCGCCGTTCAGGCCCCTCCTACCCTGACGTGCCACAGCGGCGCGACGGGGGTCCGGCATGAGTGTCCAGCGCTACGTCGGCGTGTACGACGCGGACGGTGGGATCGTCGGCGAGCTCCGCTACGTCGTGGGCCACCTGCTCGGCACCGCCGAGTGCGCGCTGTGCGACATCACCCACTCCCCCGTTCGCCGCAAGCGTTCCTGGGACGCGATGGTCGCGCGGCTCGACGCACCCTTCGACCTTCGCCACCGCAACGAGCTCAACGACGTCGAGCAGCGCGCCCTGGCCGGGGTCACGCTGCCCGTCGTCGTGGCCGAGCTGGCGGACGGCACGTGGACGACGCTGCTCGACGTCGAGGCGCTACGCGCGTGCGACGGCGACATGGACGGGTTCGCGGCGCGGCTGTCCGCCGCGGTCGAGGCGGACGGTGGCGCGGGCG
>JAGYOB010000097.1 GCA_018399515.1 Candidatus Nanopelagicales bacterium | reverse complement strand
GGTCGCCCCGCTGGAGGCGGGCCTGGCCAGGCTCGAGCGAGCGAAGCCAGCCTTCACGATCGATGGCGCACCCTTGAAGACCCGGCCGCGCGGAATTCCCGCCGATCACCCCCGGATCGAGTTGCTGCGGATGACCCAATTGGTGGCCTCGCGCGAATACGGCACTCCGGCGTGGCTGGGCAGCCGCAAGGTCATCGATGTCGTCCGCAAGGACTGGCGCGCCATGGCGCCGATCGTGGAGTGGTTGGCCGATCACGTTGGGCCGGGGGCTGATCCGGCCGACGGAGACTAGGGTTCACGACGTGAACGTGTGGGACGAGCTGATCGGCCAGGACGAGGCGACGGAGGTGCTCTCCCGCGCGGTTGCTGATGCGCAGGATGCTGCGAATCCTGGTCCGGCGATGTCGCATGCCTGGCTGATCACCGGCCCGCCCGGATCGGGGCGATCGACGGCAGCAGGAGCATTCGCGGCGGCGCTGCAGTGCCCCGACGGTGGCTGCGGGGATTGCGCGAGCTGCCGCACGGCGCGCAGTGGTGCGCACCCGGATGTCCACATCGTGCGTTCGGACACCCTCTCCTACGGGGTGGAGGATGCGCGGGAATTGATCGTGCGCTCCGCCGTGGTACCGACCAGTGGGCCCTGGCATGTGGTGATCGTCGAGGATGCCGATCGGTTCACCGACGATGCTGCGAACACCCTGTTGAAAGTTCTCGAGGAGCCACCCCGGCACCTGGTGTGGGTGCTGTGCGCCCCCAGTGCCGAGGATGTCCTGGCCACGGTCCGATCACGCACGCGATCGGTGCACCTGCGCACGCCGTCGACCGGCGAGGTCGCGGCGGCGTTGCACGACCGCTACGACATCGACCCCGCGATGGCGGCCTTCGCTGCCCGTGCATCGCAGGGTCACATCGGACGGGCACGCGCGCTGGCTCGAGACGACAACGTGCGCACCCGACGGCAGGAGGTACTGCGGATTCCGGCGAGCCTGCGTGATCTACCGTCTTGCTTCACCGCCGCGGCGAGTCTGCTGGAATCGGCGACAGAGGATGCGCGGTCGATCACCGACGAACTCGATGCGCGGGAGGCGGCTGATCTGCGACGTGCCTACGGTGAGGGTGCCGATGGTGTGACGGCGGCGCGAATCGACCGGATGGCCTCGCGAGCGATGAAGGACCTGGAGAAAGCGCAGAAGTCCCGACGTACTCGCTCGGTGCGTGATCAGGTCGATCGGGCCTTGGTGGATCTCATGGCGTATTACCGCGATGTCCTAGTGACTCAGTTCGAGGGAACCGTGCCGCTGATCAATGACGAGATGCGTCCGCAGATCCACGCTGAGGCTGCCCTGTGCGATACGGCAGAGACGACTGCACGGCTGGAGGCGCTCGATCGGTGCCGCCAGGCACTGGCGGCCAACGGTGCGCTGCCCCTGATCCTCGAAGGCCTCATGGTCGAGTTGAAGGACCCCTACGTCCTGGCACGGTGAGACCGGGCTTCAGGCGCCGAAGGTTTCGGCTGATCGCTGCAGTCCGTGGGTGTAGGCCTGAAGGGCCTCGATGGCGGGGGTGAGAACCTCTGCGGTGGAACGGGACACATCGGGTGCCGCGAGGAGTGACGCCGAGGCTGTCAGCAGGCTCTCGTAGGTCTGACAACCGGCATGGAGGCGTTCGCGTACCTGCATCGCAGCAGTGGTGGCCGCGTCAGCCGCGGGTGAGTTGCCCAATTCCCGTCGCATCCGGTCGAGCAGTTCGAGGCGTTCGATCAGTGCGTGCAGCGGTGGCGACGCTTCGATGTCGGCCTGGCGCAGATCAGCAGCCGCTGCCGGATGCAGCGCGTCGAGGGTCGCCACGATGTCGGCTAGTTGAACACGCAGTCGGATCAGGCGCTGCGATTCACCGGCGCCGATGGCATCGGGGCGCAGAGTGGGCGGGGGGCCGATCGGTGCGACGAAGGCGGGTGGGGGAGTGAGGGATCTGGCACGGCGCCGCGCGGTGAAGGCGGTGACCGCCCCGATCACCGCAGCTCCCAGCCACATCCACGACGGGCCGTAGACGGCCGTCTGGTTCGTGGCGACCTCAGCGATCACATCGATCGTGCCGACCGTCCCGGCGACCCCGGCGACGGCGGTACCGCCGATGGTCCGGGTGGTCAACGTCGCCCTGCGACGCTCATAGCGGCGGACCTCCCGGGTGTGTGCGACGACAGCGCGTTGGCGCGCAGCCTCGAGGGCGCGTGAGGGCTTGGAGGCGCGTGCAGCTCGCCACGCCTCGACCACATCGAGGCCGCGTTCG
>JAGYOB010000096.1 GCA_018399515.1 Candidatus Nanopelagicales bacterium | reverse complement strand
GCGATGCCGACACAGCCGATGAGCCCGAAACCAGCGACCAGGCGCCCGCCCCAGCCCGACCAGCGCCGCCACGCCGCAGCGTGCGCTACGGCGTAGTAGGTCAGGATCGACGCCCCCGACAGTGCCAGTGCCCCACCGAGTCCCCCGATCAACGCGACACCGGCAGCCAGTCCCGCGGCGAGGATTTCCGCGCGGTAGGGAACACCCGTCGCACTGCTCACCGCGGCCAAGGGTCGGGGTGCGTCACCACCGGCACCCATCGCGAACATCGTGCGCCCGATACCTGCGATCAGCGACAGCAGCACCGCACCCGCGGCGAGCACCGCAGCGAACGTCACCGTCCAGGCCAAAGGTGCACCACCGACTGCACGTGCGATGGTGTCGAGAGCGGCATCGCCGAGGTCACCGATCCGGTCACGTGCGGTCACAACTGTGATGCCCAATGCTGCGTAGACGACCAGGACGATGGCGAAGGAAATCGCGACAGCGCGAGGAATAGTGCGCCGAGGCTCGCGCACCTCCTCCCCGAGCACGGTGATGCGCGCATAGCCGGCGAAGGCCACGAACATGATTCCGGCGCCTGCGATGATCCCCGCAAAGCCCTGCGGTGTAGTGACTTCCGCTGCCTGCGACGATTCGGTGAAACCGTCGATCCAGAACGCGATGATCACAGCGCCGAGGATCACCAACACGATCGCGATCGAGACTGCGGTCGCGCGCATCGACCGTGTGACACCCCGCAGATCGAGTGCGAGCACCAAGACGATCGCAGCCAAGGCCAACCATCGCGCACCCTCGGGCCACAAATACGAACCGATCGTCAACGCCGCGGCACCCGCCGATGCCGACTTGCCGATGACGAAGGCGTAGCCGGCCACGATCCCCGCGCCCCGGCCGAGGATCTCGCTGCCGTAGGCGTAGGCGCCGCCGGCTTTCGGAATGTCGGCAGCCAAGCGTGCGGTCGATGCGGCATTCAACGCGGCGATCGCGGCGGCGATCACGAGTGAGATCAGCAGGCCTGAACCGGCGAGTGCATAGGCGGGGGTCCACACCGCGAAGACTCCGGTTCCGAGCATCGCACCGACTCCGATGATGACCGCGCCCCGCAGGGTCAGCACGCGGCGCAGTCGCGAGTCGGGATCGTCGGTGGTCACGTCGAGCAACCAGATCAGTCGGGGAAGGCCAGAACACTGCGGATCATGCCGACGGACCGACCGCCGCCCAGAACAGGCGTCTGGAGTTGGTCGGTCACGACATCGGCGTCGACCCCGAGGTCGGACAAGATCGCCGCGGTGATCGGGGCGCGGGCGCGATCCGAACCATCGCTGATCTTCATCGCCAGTGAGCGCCCATCGGCCAACGCCACCAGGTGGACTCCCTCGGCGCCCTCCTTGGCCAGCAACCCGGGAACACCGAGCATCAAGGCTGCCGAGTCGCGCTCGGTTCCCGCGACCCAGGTGGGGTTCGCCCTCATGGCGTCGGCGACCAGTCGCGGTGGCGAGCCCGGTGGAGCAGTCACGACCTGCGAACCCAGCCGAGCGAGTCCGGCGAGGGTCAAACCGAACAGGGGAGCGCCGCACCCATCGACGGTGACCGCCCACGGTCGCTCACCGGCTAAGACGCTGATCTCTTCTGCGATGAGACGTTGGAGTGGGTGGTCGGGATCGAGATAGTCCGACAGTGACCAACCGTTCTGTGCTGCGGTGATGAGCATCGCTGCATGCTTGCCCGAACAATTCATCGCGACCTTCGAGCGCAGGCCTCCTGCTGCGAGGTATTCCTCCCTCGCGTTCGTTCCATACGGCAGATCAGGCGGGGTCTGCAGTGCCTCGATATCGATTCCCGCCGCGTCCAGCATCGTCACAACGGATTCGAGGTGGAACGACTCACCGCTGTGGGAGGCGGCGGCCAGGGCGAGCAGATGATCGTCGAGATCCAAGCCTGCGCGGACCATCGCGCTGGCCTGCGCAGGTTTCAGGCTCGAGCGAGGCAGGATCCGGCGCTGGGGATCACCCCAGCTCGCCAGTACGTCACCGGAGGCGTCGACGACGACCGCGCTGCCCCGATGGGTGCTCTCCACCGCACCCTCGCGGATGACGTCGGCGAGATCGACATCGCATCCGTGCCCGGCGGCTCCCACGCTGGTGATTGTGGCAGGTCGACCCCGATAGCGTGAGTGCCATGCGAGCAGTCGTCCAGCGGGTCGATGGCGCCCACGTCACAGTCGGCGACCAAGAGGTAGGAAGAATCGACGGTCCCGGGCTCATGGTGCTGCTCGGTGCCACCCATGACGATGATGTCTCGAAGGCGCAACGTCTGGCCGACAAGGTCTACGATCTGCGCATCTTCGACATCACCAGGATGCGCGACCGTGATGTCTGCATTCCCCCGGGTGCCTCCCGTGAGGTGTCGGCCAGCGACCTCGGGCTACCGGTGCTGGTCGTCAGCCAATTCACGTTGTACGCCAACACTGCCAAAGGTCGGCGACCGACCTGGGATGCTGCTGCGCCGGGATCTGTCGCCGAACCCCTGATCGAGGCTTTCATCTCGCGGCTTCGTGACCGGGGAGCGTTCGTCGCAGGCGGTCGCTTCGGCGCCGACATGCGGGTTCACCTGATCAATGACGGGCCGGTGACGATCATGCTGGATGCGTGAGGTCTGGATGCGTGAGATCGCCGGTGCACCGCCTCTGTCAAGGCGCGATGACGACTTCCTGCGATGCCGCAAGTTCACCGTGGGCGGTGCGCACCACAAGGTCGACATCTGTTGCGGTCGTTCGTTTCACCACGGCCGTTGCGATCGGACCCCACTCGTAGTGGCGTGCTGCCGACGCGATCCACCCGATCTCGCGTTCGCCCGCGAACACCGGATCGCCGTGGGACGGCAGCAACTCCGCGCCCCCATCGAGGTGGAGCAGCGTCAAACGACGTGGCGGGTGGCCGAGATTGTGCACCCGCGCAACGGCTTCCTGCCCCCGGTAGCAGCCCTTCGACAGATGCACCGCAGGACCGATCCAGCCCACCTCATGCGGCAAAGTCCGGTGATCGGTCTCGTGGCCGATGCGCGGAACTGCTGCAGCGATCCGCAAGGATTCCCAGGCCCAGGTGCCGGCTGGCTCGTCGCCGAGCCGGTCGAGCAGCTCCTCCCGCGGGACCAAGACCTCGCGCATCGCAAAAGACTCGGGGCGGTGGTCGAGGTATTTCGCCGCGTCGCCACCGCGGTCCTGACCAGAATCACTCACGCCGAGCCCGGCGTAATCCACCGGAACCAACCAGGTGGACACGTCGGGATCGGAAACTCGTTCGGGTTCTCCGACGACAGCCCATTCGGCTGAGACGTCGACGATGTCGACGCGCAGCATGAACCGCATCGACTCCAGATAAGAGACCAGGTCTGCCGTGGCCCCGCCTTCCACGATGAGCCAGGCCGACTCACCGTCATCGACGACGTGGATCTCGTATTCGACATGGCCGTGCGGGCTGAGGATCAAACACACCGTCGACTCACCGGGAGCGAGTCGTTCCATGGCCTGTGTGGTCAGGGAATGCAACCAGGTGAGACGGTCGGGCCCGCTGACACGGATGACGCCGCGATGGGACAGGTCGACCCGCGCACGGCCTTCACGCAACCGGCGTTGTTCGGCGTGCGGATCCCCGAAATGCCACGGCACACCCTCATCGGGGGAGCCTTCGGGGGGTGGAACCGCGCCGGGCAGAGCCATCGCGGGTGACAGCGGGTTCTTGTTCATGAGCAGATCAACGCTCCTCGTCGGTCGTGTCTTCCCCGCAGATGGCGCAGACCCCGTGGATCGTGAGGTGACCCACATCGGGGGTGAATCCGCGTTCGCCGTTGAGGTACCCCAGCAGTTGGGAGATCTCGCTCGTCGGGACCGAATCGACGCGGTCGCATGACCGGCAGACCAGGTGCACGTGAGGTTCGTCGCGCACGGAATGGTAGGTGGGTGAGCCGTGGCTGATGTGGGCATGAGTCACCAGGCCGACGTCCTCGAGGATCTCGAGGGTGCGATAGACGGTCGACAGGTTGACTCCGCTGGTGCGCTGTTGCACATGGACGTGGATGTCCTCAGGTGTCGCGTGACCGAGTTCGTCGACTGCCTGAAGAACGAGGTGACGTTGCGGAGTGATCCTGAATCCGCG
>JAGYOB010000095.1 GCA_018399515.1 Candidatus Nanopelagicales bacterium | reverse complement strand
TCGTAGAAAAGCACTCATCTGCTGCGAAAAACAATAGCCTTGTGGGAAAGTGATGGCGATAGATGCTTCCAATATCGTCGAGATTGACGAAAAGTGACGAGGGAGATCGGATGGATCCGCTCGATCCGCAAGATCAGGCTTTGATTATTGCGCTGCAGGCCCAGCCACGGGCGCGCGCGGTGCGACTAGGTGAGGTCGTGCGGATGTCGGCACCCAGCGTCAGCAACCGGCTCGCGGCCCTCCGCGATCGTGGCGCGGTGGAAGTGGTCGGCATGATCGATTACCGCGCGGTGCCGCAGGCGCACATTGTCATAGCCCTGCTGCGCACTTTCTCCTCGGACCTCCTCGCCGGACTCGCGAAGCGGCGCGGCATCGTCTTCGCGGTGCACACGGTCGGTGCCTGGGATGCGGCCATCTGCCTCATCGAACGGGATGCGCATGCGATGGAGGAGCAGATCGAATGGTTGCGCCGTCACAGCACACTGGTCGAGGTCAACCCTGTCTTGGACATTGCAGTCACCGGTCTGTCGCGACATGATCCGGTGCCCATTCGAGATGACCTCGATGCTGATATCGCGTGTTTGCTCGCAGTGGACGCACGTGCGAGTTTCACGTCGATCGCCACTGCCTTGGACATCCCCGAGGCGACGGCGCGGTCGCGGGCCCAGCGACTGCTCGACGGGTACGTCGTCACACCTCTGGTCATTCCACATCCGGCTCTGTTCGGGCTGACTGCCGCGGCAGCGGTCGGCATCGAGGTCAGTGAACCGGTCGAGCCGATCATGAGTGCCCTGGCTGGCCTGCCCGGAGTGATCACTCTCATACGCCTGCAGGGTCGTTTTGCCGCGGTCGTCGAGGTTCTGGCGGTAGACACCGCTGCTGTTGCGAGGTTGCGTGATGAGATCCGAGCAATCCCGGGGGTAGCAGGTATCGAGGTGCTCGGCTACGGCGAACGCGTGGTCGGTCGCTGGCCCCTGCCAACGCGAGGGGGAGAGTCGACGGACTACACACCGGTGGTTGAACGCGGGTAGGCGATCTCGGGGTCGGTGTGAATATTGACGAGATAGGGGACACCGGCGTCCAGTGCACGATCGATCGCGGCACCGATGTCACCCGGTTTCGACACGGACTCGCCCGCTCCGCCCAGTGCGCGCACCACATCGTCATAGGCGGTGGGCGCGAGATCGGCAGCGACGTCGTATCCGTAGAGGAAGCGCATCGGATGGCGCTCCAGCCCCCAGCCGGAGTTATTCGCCACGATGATCGCTACGGGAAGGTTCTGGCGCACCAGGGAATCGATGTCCATCAGCGAGAAGCCCGCGGCACCGTCACCCATCAGCAGCACGACGGGTGAATCCGGATGCGCGATGCGTGCGGCCATCGCGTATCCCGGCCCGGTGCCCAGGCAGCCGTAGGGTCCTGGATCCAGCCAGCGGCCCGGTTTGGCCGGCTCGATGAAACGGCCGGCGAACGAAACGAAGTCGCCGCCGTCGCCGATGACCACTGCATCATCGGACAGCCGCGGTAGCAGCTCGCCGTAGATGCGCGCCGGATGGATCGGGTTGGCATCGCTGGTGAGCATGGGTGCATCGGCGGCGATCGCTGCGAGTGCAACCGCGCGCAGTTCCTCGGACCAGGACGAGATCGGCAGTGGGTCGCCGACGGCTTCGGCAATCGCGGTGAACACTCGCGAAAGGTCACCGGATGCGCTCGCGGCGAGTGCGGTGTGCGTTGCGACCTGCGAGGCTGAATCAGCGAGGTGCACGACGCGCGCGGGTGACTCGGATGGGCCGAAGAGACCGTAGCCGAGCCGGAAATCCAGTGGGGTTCCGGCCACGATGACCAGGTCGGCCTGCGAGAACGCTTGACTGCGAGCCCGGGTCACCAGCAGCGGATGATCAGGTGGCAGTACTCCCCGAGCCATGCCGTTGGCGATCACCGGAAGGCCGAGCGCATCGACGAATGCGCGGGCGGCGTATTCGGCACCGTCGGCCCACACATCGCTGCCGAGCACGACCACCGGGCGTGAAGCTGAGCGCAGAACCATTGCAACAGAATCGATATCGGCAGAGTCGGGAGAGCGATGCGTAGGTGTTGAGATCGATCCTGCTGGCACTGCCGGGGTGAACAAGACGTCCATCGGTACGTCCAAGAACACCGGGCCCCGATGGGCTGATCCTGCCCTTGTGAACGCCTCGTCGACCGAGGCGCGTACATCGGTGGGGTCGTGCACCGTGGTCGCTGACTTCGTGACCGACTGCACCAGTGGCGGGTGATCGATTTCCTGTAGCGCCCCCGAGCCCCAGCGTGCGTCGGGCGCCCGACCGCCGATGACGACCATGGGGGAGCCGTTCACGTAGGCGCCGGTGATCGCCGATACCGCGTTCGTCACGCCTGGGCCGGCCGTCACCACGGCGAAGCCGGGAGTGCGTGTGAGTTTGCCCATCGCCTCAGCAGCGAACACCGCGGTCTGCTCATGGCGTACATCGATCAGGCGCATCGGTGCTGGCTCGCCTGATTCGATCGTCGCCCGACCGCCGACCGCCGCGTCGTACAGCGGGAATACGTGCGCACCGGACAGGGTGAACATCGTGGTCACCCCGTGGGCGAGTGCGGCTTCGACGGCCTGCTGGCCCCCATGCAATGCCTCGGCTTCCGTCATAGTGACTGAGCCTAGAGGAAGAGCGTCACCACGCTGATGACGAGCGAGGCGACCAGAATCCCCGCGACGACCGTGACGAAGGTTCGATTGTTCACGGGCGGCAGCGTAGCCTGCTCGCCATGGTCAGTTCGGAGAGCATCGCGCGGGAACGCACTGATGCCACGGATGCTGATATCGCACGCATCGCTGCGATCACGCAGACCTGGGGGATCCTGGCTGATCTGAGCCAGGCGGATTTGATCCTGTGGTTGCCCACCTGGAACGGTGCCGGATACGTCGCAGCGGCTCACGTGCGCCCCACGACAGCACCGACCACCCTGCCCGAGGAGATCATCGGCCGGTTCACTCCGAAGGGTCGCCTCAGCGATGTGGATCGGGCTGTGACTGGCGGCATCGTCGGGGATCGCGGCGATCCATGTGCCATCGCGGTACCCGGCATCGATTCCCGAGTCGTCGGAGTGGTCGCACGCCATGCCCAACCGACCAACGCAGGGCTGTTTCACGAGGTCTATGCCCGGGTATCGGGAATGTTATTCGACATGCTGGCCAGCGGGACGTTCCCGCCACCGGGTGCTGGAGTCGGCGTCAGTGCACGGTTGGCACCCCGCGTGGGCGACGGAGTCATCACCGTGGACGCCGAAGGCCGCATCGACCGGGCCAGTCCGAATGCGGTTTCGGCGTTTCGACGCCTGGGCCTGGCTACCGAGCTGGTGGGTGCGGATCTGGCCCGGACTGTCGTGCGGTTGACCCGCCGTGCGGGTCCGGTAGACGCCACCGTGTCGCCACTGGCGAGTGGACGAGTCGCGGGTATGGCCGAGATCGAGGGGGCCCAGGGCAGTCTGGTGATCTCGTCGTGGCCGCTGCTGGATCAGGGACGGCGTACCGGTGCGCTCATTTGCGTGCGTGATGTCACCGATCTGCGCTCCCGGGATCGTGCCTTGCTCAGCAAAGACGCCGCGCTGCGCGAGGTGCACCACCGGGTGAAGAACAATCTGCAGACCGTCGCCGCGCTCCTTCGGTTGCAATCGCGCCGGGTGCAGGCACCGGAGGCCCGCGATGCACTCACCGAGGCTGGTCGTCGGGTAGCCGCCATCGCGGCTGTGCACGACATCCTGGCGGTGTCACCGGGTGAGGATGTGGCGATGGATGACGTGCTGACCCGGCTGGTTGATCTCAGCGAGCAGGTGTCTGCGGCGTCGGGG
>JAGYOB010000094.1 GCA_018399515.1 Candidatus Nanopelagicales bacterium | reverse complement strand
GCCGGCTACTCGAGCGTCGAAGTCTTGACGGGGATCGATCTGCATGTGTCGGCGGGTACGTTGGCAGCTGTCTTGGGGGAGAGCGGCTCGGGCAAGACGACGCTGCTGCGGGTGCTCGCCGGATTCATTCGCCCCACGGCGGGCACGGTGTCCTTCGGCGAGCAGGTGGTGAGCAGTCGGAGTGTCTTCATCCCACCGGAGAAGCGGCACGTGGGGATCGTGCCCCAGGAGGGCGCGCTGTTTCCCCACCTCGATGTCCGCGGGAACATCGCCTTCGGCCTGCCCCGCGGCGCGACATCGCGACAGCGCGTGGCTGAGGTGCTCGAACTCGTCGGTCTGACCGGTCTTGGCGATGCACGCCCGCAGGAACTCTCCGGGGGTCAACAGCAGCGGGTGGCACTAGCCCGCGCGCTGGCCCCGCAGCCGCAGGTGGTCCTCCTCGATGAACCATTCAGTGCTCTCGATGCGGGCCTACGTGCGCGGTTGCGCACGGATGTTCGCGACGTGCTGCGACAGGTGGGTGCCACAGCGATCCTGGTGACCCATGATCAAGAAGAAGCGCTGTCGATGGCGGATACCGTTGCGGTGATGCGCGAGGGTCGCTTGGTGCAGACCGGGCCGCCGCATGAGATCTATGACGCCCCTGTCGATCTGTCGGTTGCCCGGTTCATCGGTGATGTGGTGGAGGTTCCGGTGCTCGAGGAACTGCCCGACGATCGGGTGCGGTGCAGTTTGGGCGACATCGCGATCGCGCAGACGATCGCTGAACCGACTCGTGATGGATCAGCACGAGATGTCGTGGTGTTGCGCCCCGAGCAGTTGACGTTGTCACCGCTGGACGAGGGCGCGAACGGCGTGCACAGTGCACCGCCGCAGGGCTCAAAGACCGGTCGGGTGCGGTCCACGCGCTATCACGGCCACGATGCCATGGTGACCGTGCTCATGGCCGATGGCAGCGAAATCGACGTCCGCGTGACCGGCCTGGCTCCGCCTGTGGTCGGCCAGCGGGTGGAAGTCGATGTCGTCGGTTCCGCCCGCCGCTTCCGCTCCCCCGGTAACTAAGACGAGTGGGTGGGGGATGGAGGGGTGAGGGGGATTGTCGCGGATTTGTCCTGTCTTGGTCTCACATTCGTCACGCCCGGAGTGTTCGGACCCGTCGACACGATGAACCGGACAAACTCCGGGTCTAGCGGCTGGGAAAACCCCGAACCGTTCGCTGATGAGGGAGTCACAGATGTCGGAAATCAAGCGCGAGGCGAGCAAGATCGAAGGCGACGTGTCCGGGTGGTCGGTCTGGCGGATGGCCCGGCTGGTCGCAACGCTGTTCGTTCTCATGGTGGCGGCCTACTACGTCGTCGTGGCGTTCGACAACATCACCAATCCGGTGAACCCGAATGCCAGCAACTGGCCCTTCGTTCAAGGCGTACTCAGCGGCGATGGCGTTCCTGCCGATAGCGGTTTCGAATGGCGTTTCATCGATGCGACGTGGTTCCAGGTCATCGGCTACATCCTCATCATCACCGGCGAGACCATGACGGGCATCATCTTGCTGATCGCGGGGTTCCTCGGTTTGCGCACTGTCGCATCACCGGCTCGCTGGGCCCACGCGCAGAAGTG
>JAGYOB010000093.1 GCA_018399515.1 Candidatus Nanopelagicales bacterium | reverse complement strand
GGGAGCACGTGCACACCGGGATCATCGGTGTTGACCGCCAGCAGCGGCATGAGAGCCGGAGCCAATCCCGTGCGAGCCATCGCCTGCATCGCGCCGTTGTCATTGGTTTGGAATCGGTAACGCGGTGTCACACCGACAGCGCGCAAACCATCCTCGATGAAAGACTGAGCCGTGCCGGCGGACTCGCCGATGATGCCGGTGCCCGACAGCAGATGCGCCGGAAACGCTGACAGATCACCGGTGACCTCATCGCGCGCGGCCACCACCACGAACGGGTCCTCCCCGAGCGGGATCGTTTCGATCAACGGTTCGCGCACCGGTCCGGCCAGGAACGTCACGTCCAGATCACCGGCGATCAACCCGGCGATGAGCGGCTCATTCTCGGCTTCTTCCACGACCCGGATCTGCAGATCCGGGGTCTCGCCGAGAACGCGACCGACGATGAGAGGCAGCAGTTCCACCGACACGCTCTGGAAGGTGCCGCAGGCGAGACGGCCACCGAGGCCGGCGTGCAGGAGTTCAATATCGGCGCGCATCTCATCGAGGCGGTCGAGGATCACCTCGGCATGGCGCAGGCAGGCCCGGCCCGTGGGGGTGAGGGTGACCGCGCGGGGCCCACCGGGACGATCGAAGACCGCGTGGCCGAGGGCTGCCTCGAGACTGTGGATCTGCTGGCTGACCGCCGCCTGGGAATATCCCAGCCGGATGGCCGCATCGGTGAAGGTGCCCTCCTCAGCCACCGCCCGCAGGGCCTCCAGGTATCGAACTTCGATATTGGCCACACCCGTAACATAGCATTTCCTGATAGACACGATCTATTTTCATCATTTTACATGATCTCAAGGTGTGATCTACCGTGGAAACACCACACCGGATCGTGACCTTCGCATCCGGATACCGCAAAGGAGCTGCCCGATGTTCACCCTCACTCGTTCCACGCTGCAGACCCTCGGCCAGCGCGTTGCTGAGGCTGGCGTCGACGTCGATCCCGCAGCCCTCACCGAGCTCGCCGCCACCGCCGAGGCCGCCGGGGTGTCTCCCGTGCTCCTCGAGGTGCTCCTGGACGACTCCGCGCCGGGCAACGTGCGTTTGCGTGCCTTCGAGCGGGTCACCTGCGCGCTGTCGCGGATGATCTACATCCCGACCCGCGCCACCGTCGCCATCGCCGCCTGACCGACACCCTGCTCTTCGCCGACATAGCTCGTCCGATCGGAATACGGCATCCTCTTTCGGGTGCACCCACCCGATCTCGATCGCCAGATCGCCGCGTGGCTGCACGCCGCACCTCCGGTTGATATCGACTTCGCTGATATCGCGGCAATCCGCGCCATGTCAGATGCCTACATGCGCGAAACCGGTGGACCCGCACCTCGCTTCGCCCATCCGCGCGTGCGACTGGAATCCGCATGCTTCGGCGAGGTCGCGGCACTGGTGTGGGCTCCTACCGATCAACCCTCGCGGGGCACTGTCATCGCTGCACACGGAGGTGGATTCATCGTGGGCAGCGCGCTGGGCGCCGAGCGCATCGCCGTGCCGCTGGCTGCAGACCACGCCATCACCACGGTGAGCGTCGAATACCGACTCGCGCCCGAGCATCCGGCTCCCGCAGCACTCGACGACATGATCACCGTGCTGAGCCACCTCGATGCCGGCACTCCCAAGGCCGTGCACGGCAGCAGCGCCGGTGCCACTCTGGCCGCAGGCCTGGCACTGTGGGCTCGCGATCACGGCATCCGCCTCGTCGGTCAGTCCTTGAGTTGTCCGGCTCTCGACGATCGGGTGGTCGATGACGTCTGGTCGCCCACCTGGACTGCGCAGGCAACCCGCTGGATGTGGCGGCACTACCTCGGTGACGACGAACCACCGCCGTACTGCGTGCCAGCGCGCCACGAATACCTCCGGGGGCTGCCTCCCGCACACATCGTGATCGCCGCACATGACACGTTGCGAACCCAGGGCTTGGCCTATGCGCAGCGACTGCGCGATCAGCACGTTGCGGTGACCGTGCACGACGCTCCGGGAACGGTGCACGGTTTCGACGGACTGCTGCCTGACAGCGCTGCCGCTCGCAGCGCCGTCGACGCTCAGGTAGCCGCGCTGGCCGGTTGGATCACAGGTGGGACTGCGGCTGAGATCACGGAGGTGAGGGCCGAGCCTTGAGCGCACCGAACTTGCGCCCGGAGATCTCATCCAAACTCTTGCCCATCGTCTCGATCCGGAACACCCAGGTGACGATGAGCGCGAGAATCGTCACCCCGGCAAGGGCGAACAGCAGCGCCGGCTGCCCCCACGCATCGAGCAGGATCGGGAAGAAGAACACCCCGATCGCCGCACCGAGCTTGGCCAGACCCGCGGCGAATCCGTGCCCGGCGGCACGCACATCCGATGGGAACACCTCCGCGGGCAACGCATAGGTCGTGGCGTTCGGCCCCATGTTCATGAAGAAGTTGAAAATCGCAAAACCGAAGAATACGAGCGCCAAGTGGTCGTCCCCACCACCGGGCAGCGCTGCGGCAATGCCGAGGATGAGGAGTCCGACACCCATGAACGAGAAGCCGAGAATCTGAAGCTTGACTCGGCCGAGTTTCTCGACGGTGAAGATCGCCGCGACGAAGCCGAGGACGAGGAAGATGTCGAGGAACGCGGTGCCTTCGGTCGCGGCGATATCGTCGGCGATGAATGTGGAGTTCGCGCCCGTCAAGGCGAGTGCAGCCAACAGGGTCGGGGTGAAGATGCCGACGCCGTAGGTCGCGATGTCCATCAAGAACCAGGGCACCGAGGTGAAAATCGTGCGTCGTCGCAGGTCTTTCTTGAACAGTCGCGGCTGGAACAGCGCCTGGAGGCCTTCGCCGGATTCCTCGACCTTCTCGCGGTCCTTGTCGCTGACATGCACTTTCTCACCGGTGAGTTGCTCGGTGACTTCTATCGCTTCGGCTTCGTGACCGTTTTGTGCCAGCCATCGTGGACTCTCGGGGACACTGCGGCGCAGCCAGATGATGATGAGAGCGGGCACGATGCCGAAACCGAGCATCCACCGCCACGAGTCGACCTCGGGTAGGAGCAGCAAGATCACCACGCCGACGAGCGCACCGAGCAGCATGCCGACTGCCTGCAGTGCGAACGCTGAAACGAGCATGCGCCCGCGATTGGCCTTCGGCAGAATCTCGGCGAGGTAGGACGCCGCGATCGGGTAATCCAATCCGATCGCGACCCCGAGGAAGAACCGCGAGGCGATCAGAGTCCATAGGTCCGGGGCCACCATGCAGGCGACCGAGAAGACCACGAACATGATGAGGTCGTATTTGAAGATCCGGCGTCGACCGATCTTGTCCCCCAGCGGCCCGAGGAACATCGCCCCGAAGATCGCGCCCACGATCGCGGCCGAGGACACCAGTCCGGTCTGCCAGGCACTAATGCCGAAGTCTTCTTTGATGAGCGGGTTAGCGACACCGATGATGAAGAAATCGAAGCCGTCGAGCATGATGCCCAGCCCGGCAAGGAACCAGAACCG
>JAGYOB010000092.1 GCA_018399515.1 Candidatus Nanopelagicales bacterium | reverse complement strand
GACCCAGCAGCCCGACGCCAAGCGCGGATACCGCAAGGTTCGCGAGGGGCTCGTCGTCAGCGACAAGATGGATAAGACCGTTGTCGTCGCCGTCGAGGACCGCTTCAAGCACCCGCTGTACGGGAAGGTCGTCCGTCGGACCAGCAAGTTGAAGGCACATGACGAAGCCAATGACTGTGGCATCGGCGATCGCGTCCTTCTCATGGAGACCCGTCCGCTGTCGGCGACGAAACGCTGGCGCGTGGTGGAGATCCTCGAGAAGGCCAAGTAGTACCCGAGACATCAAGGAATCGGAGTCTTGAAGTGATTCAGCAGGAGTCGCGACTTCGCGTCGCCGACAACACCGGAGCCAAGGAGATCTTGTGCATCCGGGTACTCGGCGGTTCTGGACGTCGCTATGCGTCCGTAGGTGACGTCATCGTGGCCACCGTCAAAGACGCCATCCCTGGTGGTGGCGTCAAGAGGGGCGAGGTCGTGAAGGCGGTCATCGTGCGCACCCGCAAGGAACGGCGCCGCCCGGATGGCTCCTATATCCGCTTCGACGAGAACGCTGCCGTCATCCTCAAGGCAGACGGCGAGCCCCGCGGAACGCGCATCTTCGGCCCCGTTGGCCGGGAACTGCGCGAGAAGCGGTTCATGAAGATCATCTCGCTCGCACCGGAGGTGCTGTAGTCATGACCAAGATGTTCGTCAAGAAGGGTGATCGCGTCCAGGTCATCTCCGGCAAGGACCGGGGAGTGATCGGCAAGGTCATCGACGTGTACCCCGATACCGAGCGCGTGATTGTCGAGGGCGTCAACCGAGTCAAGCGCCACGCCAAGGTCGGCCAGAGTGCGCGGGGCACTAAGACCGGCGGGATCATCACGATGGAGGCGCCCATCCATATGTCCAACGTGATGGTGATCGATCCTGAGGACGAGCGGCCCACTCGCATTGGGTACCGCAAGGAAAAAGCCGAGAAGCGTCGTTCGGATGGTTCGACCTACGAGGTCGTGCGCAACGTCCGGATTTCCAAGCGCACTGGTAAGGAGCTGTAGACCCATGACCACCACTGCTGTGGACCGCGTATCTCCGCGGCTGCGGACCCGCTACCGTGCCGAGATCCTGCCGGCACTGCGCGAGCAGTTCGCTTACCCGAATGTCATGCAGGTCCCGACCGTCGACAAGGTCGTGGTCAACATGGGAGTTGGCGAAGCTGCGCGCGATTCCAAGTTGATCGAGGGCGCCATCCGGGATCTCACGGAGATCACCGGGCAGAAGCCGGTCGTCACTCGAGCCCGCAAATCAATCGCCCAGTTCAAGTTGCGCGAGGGTATGCCGATCGGCGCCCACGTCACGCTGCGCGGAGATCGCATGTGGGAGTTCCTCGATCGACTGCTGTCGATCGCACTCCCACGAATCCGTGACTTCCGTGGGTTGTCACCCAAGCAATTCGACGGCCGCGGTAATTACACCTTCGGCCTGACCGAACAGTCCATGTTCCATGAGATCAACCAGGATGCGATTGATCGTGTGCGCGGCATGGACATCACCGTGGTGACCACCGCCACCAACGATGATGAAGGGCGGGCGCTGCTGCGTCTGCTCGGATTCCCCTTCAAGGAGAAGTGAGATGGCGAAGAAGGCGCTGGTCAACAAGCAGCAGGGTAAGCCGAAGTTCGCCGTGCGTGGTTACACCCGGTGTACCCGGTGCGGTCGTCCACACTCGGTGTACCGCAAGTTCGGCCTGTGCCGGATCTGCTTCCGTGAGATGGCGCACGCTGGTGAACTGCCCGGCGTCACGAAGAGCAGTTGGTGAGGCCTGAGCACTTGGGGAACCACGGCGCCGGGTGAATCCGGCGCTCACTGAGACAACCGAAGACGACATCAACCGAGAACCATGACGACATCGAAGGTCCCCGCGAAAGACGAGGGAAACCACGGTGAGAAGGGCCGATGGCCATGACGATGACCGATCCGATCGCAGATATGTTGACGCGTCTGCGCAACGCGAATTCTGCGTACCACGACGATGTGTCGATGCCGTACTCGAAGCTCAAGGCAGGAATCGCTGCCATTCTCCAGCAGGAGGGCTACATCGCCGGCTTCCACGTCGATGAAGCAGAGGTCGGCAAGAACCTCGTGCTGGAGTTGAAGTTCGGTCCCAGCCGGGAGCGTTCGATCGCCGGACTGCGTCGGGTGTCCAAGCCCGGGTTGCGTGTATACGCCAAGAGCACGGCGCTACCGCGCGTGCTCGGTGGTCTTGGGGTCGCCATCTTGTCCACGTCGTCCGGCCTGCTGACTGATCGTCAGGCCGCCAAGCAGCGTGTAGGCGGGGAAGTCCTCGCCTACGTCTGGTAAGGGAGGATCGCCATGTCACGTATTGGACGACTTCCGATCATCATTCCATCGGGTGTCGAACTGACCATTGACGGCTCCGAGGTCACTGTCAAGGGGGCCAAGGGAAGTTTGAGTCACGCGATCCCGGCTCCCATCACGGTGGCTCGCGAGGATGACGGCTCCATCGTGGTCAGTCGACCCGATGACGAGCGTGAATCGCGTGCGCTGCACGGACTGACCCGCACTCTGATCGCCAACATGGTCATCGGAGTGAGTCAGGGCTACGAGAAGGCGATGGAGATCGTGGGCACCGGTTATCGCGTCGCAGCCAAAGGCACTGACTTGGAATTCGCCCTCGGTTACAGCCACCCTGTGCTGGTCAAGGCTCCGGAAGGCATCAGCTTCACCGTCGAGTCTCCGACGAAGTTCAAGGTGACCGGGATCGACAAGCAGGCCGTAGGCGAGGTCGCCGCGAAGATCCGCAAGATCCGCAAGCTCGATCCGTACAAGGGCAAGGGCGTGCGGTACGAAGGTGAAGCGATTCGCCGCAAGGCCGGAAAGGCGGGTAAGTGATGACCGCGTTCGCACCCAAGATCGGATCGGGCAATCCCCGGACGACCGCTCGGGCCCGACGCCACCTGCGCGTGCGCAAGAAGGTGTCCGGAACTGCTGTCCGGCCGCGCTTGGCCGTCACACGATCCGCGCGTCACATGGTGGCGCAGGTGATCGACGATACGTCCGGCCGCACCCTTGCGTCGGCGTCTTCGATGGAAGGCGATGTGCGCGGCATGTCGGCGGACAAGACCGCTCGGTCTCGTAAGGTCGGCCAGCTGGTCGCCGAACGAGCCAAGGCTGCTGGCGTCGACACCGTCGTGTTCGATCGCGGCGGCAACACCTATCACGGCCGCGTCGCTGCTGTTGCAGACGGCGCTCGTGAGGGTGGACTGGAGTTCTGACATGAGTGATCGCGCATCAGGCACGAGCACCACGTCGTGGAAAGTGGCTCGGAGAGGTGGGACCGCACAGTGAATGCAGGTCAGTCAACGCAGGGCGCCCAGCGTCGAGGCTCTGGCGGTTCCGGTGGATCCGACCGTCGCGAGCGCCGTGACCGGGGCCCGCGCGAGGAGAAGAGCGCATTCCTCGAACGAGTCGTCACGATCAACCGAGTCGCCAAGGTTGTCAAGGGCGGTCGCCGTTTCAGCTTCACTGCCCTGGTGGTCGTCGGTGACGGCGACGGACAGGTCGGTGTCGGCTACGGGAAGGCCAAGGAGGTGCCCGCCGCGATCGCGAAGGGTGTCGAGGAAGCCAAGAAGAACTTCTTCAAGGTGCCGCGCATCCAGGGGACCATCCCTCATCCCATCACTGGCGAAGACGCTGCCGGCGTTGTCATGTTGCGCCCGGCGTCACCGGGTACCGGTGTGATCGCCGGCGGGCCGGTTCGTGCCGTGTTGGAGTGTGCGGGAATTCACGACGTGCTGAGCAAGTCCTTGGGCTCGGATAACGCCATCAACATCGTGCACGCGACGGTGGCAGCGCTCAAGGGTCTCGAGCGACCCGAGCAGGTCGCTGCTCGCCGTGGTCTGCCGCTGGAGGATGTCGCCCCTGCAGCATTGTTGCGGGCTCGGGCAGGAGGGGAATCATGAGCGTTCGGTTGCAGGTGACCCAGCGGAAGTCCCGCATCGGTGGGACGCAAAGCCAGCGCGAGACACTGCGCTCGCTGGGTTTGAAGCGCATCGGTGACACCGTGGTGAAAGAAGATCGCCCCGAGATCCGGGGAATGATCAACACGGTGTCCCATCTCGTGGCCGTTGAGGAGGTCGACTGACATGCCGTTGAAGGTTCATCATCTGCGCCCGGCTCCCGGCGCGCGCACGCCTAAGACCCGTAAGGGCCGTGGTGAGGCGAGCAAGGGCAAGACCTCGGGGCGTGGCACGAAGGGCACCAAGGCGCGCTATCAGGTTCCCGCCCGGTTCGAGGGTGGCCAGATGCCGCTGCACATGCGCCTGCCCAAGTTGAAGGGCTTCACGAGCCCGAACAAAACCACCTACCAGGTCGTCAATGTCGCCACCTTGGCCAAGCTGTTCCCTGAGGGAGGCGAGATCGGCGTGATGGATCTCGTCGAGAAGGGTGCGGTGCGCAAGGGGCAGCCGGTGAAGGTTCTCGGTCAAGGCGAGATCGGCGTGGCGATCCAGGTCGCGGTGCAGGCGTGCTCCGATACTGCTCGGGCCAAGATCACCGCGGCTGGTGGCAGCGTCGAGACGGTCTAGTCCTTATGGGGCGGACTTCGGCTTAGCGCACCTAGGTTAGGCTGCCTTGAGTCCGTCCCGGCTCAGCGGTCCGTGGCACCTGCACGACACGCCGGGCATCGATAACGGTCGAGTGCCGCCCCGTGAGGGGTGGTGCTCCAGGAGGTAGGCGTGCATCTGAGCGCTTTCATCGCAGCGTTCCGGACTCCGGACCTGCGAAAGAAGCTGCTGTTCGTGCTGGGGATGATCACCATCTTCCGGCTCGGATCGTTCGTGCCGACCCCTGGTGTGGACTATTCAGCGATCCAGCGCTGCATCGACACGGTGCAGGACAACTCCGTCTACGCGGTCATCAACCTGTTCAGTGGTGGTGCGCTGCTTCAGCTGTCGGTCTTCGCGCTGGGCATCATGCCCTACATCACGGCCAGCATCATCATTCAGCTGCTGACGGTGGTGATCCCGCGTCTGGAACTGTTGAAGAAGGAAGGCCAGACCGGTCAAGCCAAGATCACCCAGTACACCCGCTACCTGACCATCGGGCTGGCGATTTTGCAGTCCACAGCGATTCTGTCGCTGGCTCGGACCCCGGGGCAGTTGTTCACCGGCTGTAACGAGCAGTTGATCCCCAACCAGAACGTCTTCTTGATCCTCGTCATGGTCATCGTGATGACCGCCGGTACCGCGGTGATCATGTGGCTGGGCGAGTTGATCACCGAGCGTGGCGTCGGCAATGGCATGTCCCTGCTGATCTTCACCTCGATCATCGCGACGATCCCGGCTCAGTTCGCCAGCGTCTACGGCAGCCGCGGGACGTTCATCTTCATCGTCACTTTGGCCGTCGCCCTGGTGGTGCTGGCTCTCGTGGTGTTCGTGGAGCAAGGGCAGCGGCGCATTCCGGTCCAGTACGCCAAGCGCATGGTGGGCCGTCGGATGTACGGCGGAACATCGACCTACATCCCCCTCAAGGTGAACATGGCCGGCGTGATCCCAGTGATCTTCGCCTCGTCCATTCTGTTCATCCCGACCCTGGTGGTTCAGCTGACCGGCAGCCAGGCTGACTGGGCCCAGTGGGTTGCGACAAACTTCGCCACGGGTAATACCAACGTCTATCTCGCCACGTTCTTCTTGATGACGGTGTTCTTCACCTACTTCTACGTCTCGATCACGTTCAATCCTGTCGATGTCGCTGACAACATGAAGAAGTACGGCGGATTCATCCCCGGGATCCGTGCGGGCAAGCCGACCGCCGACTATCTGAAGTACGTGCTCGATCGACTTACCGCACCCGGCTCGATCTATCTCGGTGCGATCGCAGTGATGCCGGTGCTGGCCTTCAACTTCATCGGTATCGGCGACCAGTTCGTCTTCGGTGGGATCAGCCTGCTCATCATGGTGGGTGTGGGCCTCGATACGGTCAAGCAGATCGATGCTCAGTTGCAGCAGCGTAATTACGAAGGGTTCCTCCGGTAATGCGTCTGGTCATCATGGGTCCTCCGGGTGCGGGCAAGGGAACCCAGGCGACGGTGGTTGCGACCACCCTTGGGGTCCCCCACGTATCGACCGGTGACTTGTTCCGTGCCAATGTCGGGGAAGGAACCCCGCTGGGCCTGGAGGCCAAGCGATACATGGACGCTGGCGAATATGTGCCCGACTCGGTGACGAACGGCATGGTGCGTGACCGCATTACGCAACCGGATTGCCATCCAGGGTTTCTTCTGGACGGCTATCCGCGCACCCTGGAACAGGTCAATGAACTCGACATGATGCTGGCGGCGGCGTCGCAGTCCATCGATCGGGTCGTGGAACTCACCGTCGATACCGATGAGGTCGTCGAACGACTGCTCAAGCGGGCTCAGGAGCAAGGTCGCGCTGACGACACCGCCGATGTGATTCGCCGACGCCTCGAGGTCTACGCCGAGCAGACCGCACCGTTGACGGCCGTCTACGCAGGGCGTGATCTGCTGGTGCGTGTCGATGGCATGGGCGAGGTCACCGAGGTCACCCGGCGCATTCTGTCGGCCCTGGCCGACTGAGCCCAGGCTGTCGATGTTCTTCTCGCGCCAGCGCATCGAGATCAAAACCTCGGGAGAGATCGAGGCGATGCGCATGGCCGGTCTCGTGGTCGCTCGCGCTTTGCATGAAGTTAGTCAGGCTGCGGCACCGGGTGTCACAACGGCGCAGCTCGATGAGTGTGCCGCCGAGACGATCGCCGAAGCAGGGGCGAAACCGTCGTTTCTCGGCTACCACGGGTTCCCTGCGCACATCTGCACATCGATCAACCACGAGGTGGTGCACGGGATTCCCGGATCGACAGAATTGCGAGAAGGTGACGTGCTGTCGGTTGATTGCGGAGCGATCGTCGATGGATGGCACGGGGATGCTGCGATCACGGTCGAGATCGGGTCTGTTCAGCCGGAGATCCGCAGGCTGAGCGAGGTCACGCAGACAGCCCTGTGGGCGGGACTTGCTGCTGCGCGACCGGGTGGTCGACTGTCCGATATCGGCCACGCTGTGCAAAGCCATGTCGAGGCAGCGGGGGACTACGGCATCGTCGAGGACTACGTCGGGCATGGAATCGGTTCGTCGATGCACATGGAACCACCCGTGCCCAACTACGGGCGTCCGGGACGGGGCCCGCGGCTGGTGGCGGGGATGGCTTTGGCCGTGGAGCCGATGGTGACCCTGGGAGCTGCCACCGTGCGCACGCTGGACGATGAGTGGACGGTGGTGACCGATGACGGGTCGTGGGCAGCGCACTGGGAGCACACCGTCGCCATCACCGAGGAGGGTCCCTGGGTGCTGACCGCACTCGAGGACGTCCGGCTGCCCTGACAGGGGAGGGTCTGATCGGGGGATTCCCCGGACCCGATGTGACCGCAGGGGTGGGGGTGGCCTAGAGTGGGGCGCTGGCCTGGGATCGGTTCCCACGGTCCCCGGGTGTAGCCCTCGGGGAGCGGGGAGGCAGTCCGGGCCGAATCGCAACGCCATGTTCTGTATTCGACTCGCCGAGTCGAGCGTGCGGTGCGAGCGACGAAGGACGTGACGAGACAGTTTATGGCCAAGAAAGACGGTGCCATCGAGCTCGAGGGCACCATTGTGGAGTCCCTGCCCAACGCAATGTTTCGGGTGGAACTCGACAACGGCCACAAGGTACTGGCTCACATCAGTGGGAAGATGCGGATGCACTACATCCGGATTCTGCCCGATGATCGCGTCGTTGTGGAGCTCTCACCGTATGACCTCACTCGGGGTCGCATCGTCTACCGGTACAAGTGACCGGTGGTATCGGCCCGTCTGTGCAAAAGGAGTGACCCCGGTGAAGGTCAAGCCCAGCGTCAAGAAGATCTGTGACAAGTGCAAGGTGATTCGTCGCCATGGCCGTGTCATGGTCATTTGCGACAACGTTCGTCATAAGCAGCGACAGGGCTGAAAGCCCTGGAGCCATCAACCGCGACAGGGCTTTTACCTAAACAAGCTCCTACTGGATCAACATTAGAATCATTAGTTTGTACACAAACTTTACATCTATCACCAGGATCCCTAG
>JAGYOB010000091.1 GCA_018399515.1 Candidatus Nanopelagicales bacterium | reverse complement strand
GAACACCGCCTGCGTGGGATTTCAAGGCCGGGTGGTTTCCACGTGCACATCGTGCGTCCCGGCGATGTCTACGGCCCCGGCAGCGTGCCGTGGGTGCTGCGCCCGATACAGCACATGCACGATCGGACCTTCCTTTACGTCGATCCGCGGCATTCGGTGATCAACCACGTTTACATCGACAACCTGCTCGATGCGATCGAGGTGATCATCGCCGGCGGGGATGACACGAGCGACCGACCCTTCATCGTCACCGACGGGCAGCGCACGTTGATGCGTGACTTCTGGGGATGGTTCGCCCAACGCACGCCCGTACCGCGCCACCCCGCTCTGCCCGGGTGGCTCGCGGAGCCGGCGGTGGGTCTGCTCGCGAGAGCGTTGCCCGCACGGGTCGCTGGCGCACTGGACCTCGATCGCCAGTCCATTCGTTATCTGCGCCGTCGCGGTGTGTTCGACATCACACGCCTTCGGTCCCTGGGCTGGCAGCCTCGGGTGCCGCTCGAGCAAGGTCGCGAGGTGACCGCGGATTGGTTGGCCGGCATCGGGCTGCTGCGGGCGTAGGCTGCAGGGCATGACCGACGAACCGACCCAGGCTCTGCTGCCGGGCCGCATGGGCTTGCTCGTTCGGCTGCAGGCTCAACCCGGTCAGCGAGCCGCACTGCTGGACGTGGTGAACCGGTACACCGACGGATTGGCCGAGGAACCAGGCACCGAGGTGTTCATCGTGCATCTCGATCCCGATGACGACGACATCGTGTGGCTCTATGAGATCTTCCGCGACGAGAACGCCCAGGCCGACCACCGAGCTGCCGAGGGGTTCGCCACCTTGATGACCGAGATGCCCGATCTGCTGGCCAGTCCCCCGGGGGTGTTGCGCATGGATCCCCTGCGCGTGTCGATGCAGCAGGAGGTTCTCAATGAGGACTGGGCGCTGTAGCGACAGCTAGGCCGGGCAGCTCGCCGAGAACGAGTCACTCTCGATTGTGAAATTTCGCGGTTCCGGGTGCAGGGATCGGGCGTATCCGCGCATAAACAGGGTATGGACGACACCTCCGATCTGAACCGTCTAGCAGCCGCCGATCCCGCCGGGCCCGATCCCGATCTGAGCCAGTTGCGAGCACGCGTGCTCGCTGCCGCCGCCACTGACGTGGATCATTCGCCGCGACGATCCGGGCGCTTCATCGCGGGTGGGATCGCTGCTGCTGTCGCGTTACTGGCCGCGGGCACCTTGGCCGGAGTGGCACTGGGTCGGGCCACCGCCGATGACCCGCTCCTGGCGATCGCCGAGGACTCCACGGATGTGCCGGCGGTCAACACCGCACCCGAGCTCCCCAGCATCGGCACCGGCCCCAGAACTCCGGCGGAAGCCGGTGCGCCCATCGGACCCATCGGTCCCGTCGGTCCCATCGGCCCCATGGTTGCCACCGAGGATGCCGCGTCGAGCAGCATGATCTGGCCTGGCTACACCGATGGATTCCAGCCGGTCCCGGACCTGGTGAACACACCCGGTGTCGCACCTGCCTACCGGCTGGATCGCACTGACATCAACCGTGCGGCCCTGGCTGCGCAGCTCGCCGTGACCTTCGATGTCGCGAACGGTTCGGTCGGTGCTGCTCCCGACGCCGCAGACGCCACCATCACGCTCGGTACTGATGGCGCAGGCATGATCTGGGTCTACGACGATGCGATGGTCTCGTGGTCGTTCACAGATTCTTCGCGTGACCCGTGGGTCTGCGCACGGCCGGATGTCGCGACCGGCTCGAGCGATCCCGGCTCGAGCGAACCCGGGCCGTGCGAACCCCTCGAGCCTCCGCCGAGCGAGAACGACGCGCGCGATCAGGCCGAGGCGATCTTGACCTCGCTGGGAATCGATGACGCACCCGGTCTGCAGGTCGGTTTGGACTGGGACACCTTCACCGACGGCGCCATCACCACCGC
>JAGYOB010000090.1 GCA_018399515.1 Candidatus Nanopelagicales bacterium | reverse complement strand
TTCGGCGAAACCTGGCATCGCGCCGACGCCTCAGGAAAGTGGCGCGCGGCGATCTTCGGCGTCAGTGACGGACTGGTATCCAATACCGCTTTGGTCATGGGCTTCGCCGGGTCGGGTATCGATCGCAGCGTGGTCCTATTCGCCGGTATCGCAGGGCTGCTCGCCGGCGCCTTCTCGATGGCGGCCGGAGAATACGTCAGCATGGCCAGTCAGCGCGATCTGTTCCGACGCGAGATCGACATGGAGGCCCGCGAACTCGCCGAGAAACCCGAGGAAGAACAACGCGAACTGGAGTTGATCTACCGGGCCAAGGGATTGGACCGGGAGACGGCGAAGAGCACCGCGGCGCGGATCATGAGCGATCCCAAAACCGCATTGGACACCCTCGTCCGCGAGGAACTGGGGTTGAACCCCGACGAACTCGGTTCGCCGATCCGGGCTGCACTGTTCAGTTTCGTCGCCTTCGCCATCGGTGCCTTCGTGGTGGTGCTGCCCTACCTGTTCACCGGCGGCAACCTCGCCCTGGCCGTCGCGATCGCCCTCGCCGGACTCGCCATGCTCCTCGTCGGTGGCGCGGTCGGTCGGTACTCCGGACGGGGCACCGTGCACGGTGCGTTACGACAACTCATCGTCGGCACGATCGCCGCAGGGGTCACCTTCGCCATCGGCCGTTTGATCGGTGCGCTCACCGGACTCGATTCCGCCACCCTCGGGTGACCCGCACCGAGGCGGCCCGGCGCCTGCAACGAGCCAGCGGCGCTCTCGCAACCGCTGCGACGGCACGCATGGATGAACGCCTGCCGTGGTTTCGCGAACTGCCTGCCGATGAGCGCGCCTGGGTCAGCCTCGTCGCCCAGACAGGGATCTCAGCATTCGTCGACTGGTTCGGCCACACGTCGCCACGCCCAGCGGTCACCGTGGACGTCTTCGACACCGCACCTCGGGATCTCGCGCGCGCAATCTCGCTGGAACAGACGGTGGCGATGGTGCGCTGCACGATCGAGTTGATCGAAGAACACGTGCCGCGGATCGCCGGGCCCGATGCGGCCGATGAGGTGCGTGCGGCGATTTTGACCTATTCCCGCGAGGTCGCCTTCGCCGCCGCCGAGGTGTACGCCCGGGCCGCAGAGGCGCGCGGGGCGTGGGATGCCCGACTCGAGGCCCTGGTGCTCGACGGGCTGTTGAAGAACGAGCCCGATCCTTCCCTGCCGGCACGCGCCGCAGCCCTGGGATGGAGCGCTGATGCGGGTGTGATCGTCCTGGTCGGCTCGCCACCGGAGGAACCCGTCGAGGATTCGTTGCGCCGCGCCGCCCACCTACACCGCATCGACGTGCTGTCGGGGGTGCACGGTCGCACGCTGGTGGTGATCGCCGGAGCCGCAACCGTCGCCTCCACTTCGCCGGCGCCGCGACCCCTCGACCATGCTCGAATCGTCCGCGCGCTCGAACCGCACTTCGGCCCCGGCCCCCTCGTGCTCGCCGGCCCCGCGGTCGGATTCGTCGAAGCCTCCACCCACGCCATCGCGGCTCGCACCGCCTGGCAGGTCGCCCCGGCGTGGCCGACCGCTCCCCGACCCGTCGCCGCCGAGGAGCTGCTGCCCGAGCGGGCGATGGCCGGCGAACCCGGCGCACGTGCTGCTCTCGTACGCGAAACCTACGGGCGGCTACGAGACGCCGACCCGGTGCTGATCACGACCGCCGCGGTGTTCTTGGAACAGACCGGCAGCCTCGAGGGAACCGCTCGGGCGCTGATCGTCCACGTCAACACCGTGCGTCACCGGATGCGCCGCATCGAGCAGGTCACCGGGCGCAGCCCGACCGATCCCCGCGATGCCCTCGCCCTGCGGCTGGGGCTGCTGTGGGGTCGGCTCGAGGAATCGGCCGCATTGTAGGATTCCTCCAAGATGCCGGCGCCGACATTGGCGGCGAGCACGTCGTGAACTCCGGTCGGATATCGCACAGTTAAGCCCGTGCTGGTCGTCGTCGCCCCCGGACAGGGAGCCCAGGTCCCCGGTTTTCTCACCCCGTGGTTGGACCTGCCCAGCGTCGGTGAGCGACTGGAGTGGCTGTCGACGGTCGCCGGAGTCGACCTCATCACCCACGGCACGGTGTCCGATGCCGACACCATCCGCGACACCGCGATCGCCCAACCACTCCTCGTCGGCGCGGGCCTGGTCACCTTGCTGGAGGTGTTCCCGCACCCCGTCGAAGGTTTCACCCGGATCGGTGCCGGGGCCGGGCACAGCGTCGGAGAGATCACCGCGGCCGCTGCAGCCGGGGTGCTGACCGCCGAACAGGCCATGGTGTTCGTGCGTGAGCGCGGTCGAGCGATGGCCGCCGCCTCCGCCGCGACACCGACGGGCATGAGCGCGGTTCTTGGCGGTGATCGTGACGAGGTGATCAGCGCTGCTGAACAGGCCGGATTGACCCCGGCCAACATCAACGGCGGCGGCCAGATCGTGGTCGCCGGCCGACTCGATGACCTCGCGGCGTTCGCCCAGAACCCCCCGGACAAAGCACGCGTTCGCCCCCTCGAGGTCGCCGGCGCATTCCACACGGAGTTCATGAAACCGGCCGTCGACGTCCTGGCCCGCCACGCGCGCGCCATCTCCACCCACGATCCGCGGTTGCGGTTGATCTCCAACGCCGACGGTCAAGTCGTCCATGACGGCCGCGATGTCCTGCGCCGGTTGGTCGGCCAGGTCGCCCGCCCGGTCCGCTGGGACCTGTGTCAGGCCACAATGACCGACCTGGGCATCACCGCCCTGCTGGAGATCCCACCCGCGGGAACCCTCGCCGGCCTGGCCAAGCGCGCGCTCCCCGGAGTGGAGACCCTCGCGTTGCGCACACCCGACGACCTACCCGCCGTGTGGGACCTCATCGCTCGTCATGCACCCGCGGACGATTCCCTGTCGACATCACCGAGTTGGCGGTTGATCGTGTCCCCCACCAAGGGAACCTTCGAATACTCCGACGAAGTCGGGGGGGCCGCGGCCGGAAGCACCATCCCCGCCGGAGCGACGATCGGCACCGTCGTGAACCTGCGCGACAGGATCGACGTCCGAGCACCCCACGGCGGGGTAGTGGTGGAATGGGTGGTCGAGCACGGCGACCCGGTCTCACCGGGTCAACCGCTGCTGCGCCTGCACCCGATGAGCTCATCGTGACCCCCGACATCGTGACCCCCGACATCGTGACCCCCAGCATCGTGACTTTCGAAGGAGACGCCTGATGACCACACCCTTGCGCAGCGCGAAGGGTCACCCCTACGCGCGCATCATGGGCGTCGCGGGATACCGCCCCGATCGGGTGGTCACCAACGCCGAGGTGTGCGAGCGCATCGATTCCACCGACGAGTGGATCCAGGAACGTTCGGGAATCGTCGAGCGTCGGTACGCCGCGCCCGATCAGACGGTGTGCGACCTGGCTTTCCTGGCCGCCGAGCGGGCGTTGCAGGCTGCCGGAGTGTCGGCGACCGAGATCGGCACGGTCATCGTCGCCACGGTGACGCACCCCTACCCCACTCCGTCGGCTGCCGCCGAAATCGCCTACCGGCTCGGGACGAATAATGCCGCCGCGTTCGACATCTCCGCGGCCTGCGCCGGCTTCTGCTATGGGCTCGCACTCGCCCAGGACCTCATCCGCGGCGGATCAGCTGAGCACGTACTGGTCATCGGTGTCGAGAAACTCACCGACTGGATCGACCTCGATGACCGCTCGACCGGGTTCATCTTCGCCGACGGCGCCGGGGCGGCCGTCGTTGGGCCTTCGGAAGAACCGGCTATCGGCCCCGTGGTGTGGGGATCCGACGGCGAGCAGTACGACGCGATCACGATGACGCAATCGCTGATCGACTACCGCGACAACGGCGGCGAGCGTTTCCCGACGCTGTCGATGCAGGGCCAGCAGGTGTTCCGCTGGGCCGTGGCGCACATGGCCAAGACCGCTGCCGAATCACTCGAGGCCGCCGGGGTCAGTGCCGATGATCTCGATGCGTTCATTCCCCATCAGGCGAACATGCGCATCACAGATGCGATGGTCCGCGCGCTGAAACTTCCCGATCATGTGCCCGTAGCCCGCGATATCGCCACGACCGGGAACACCTCGGCGGCATCGATCCCGATCGCCATGGATCACATGCTCAGCACCGGCGAGGTGCCCCACGGCGGGCTGGCCCTGCTCATCGGTTTCGGTGCCGGCTTGGCCTATGCGTCCCAGGTCGTGCGCCTGCCCTAGAGTCCCCCTACATCCACTGTTACAACCCATCCACTGTTACGAGAGGAACACCCGTGAGCGAGCAGATCCTGTCCGGACTGGCCGAGATCGTCAACGAGGTCGCTGGCGTGCCGGTCGACGATGTCCAGTTGGACAAGTCCTTCGTCGATGACCTGGATATCGATTCGCTGTCCATGGTCGAGGTCGTCATGGCGGCCGAAGACAAGTGGGACGTGAAGATCCCCGACAGCGAGGTGAAGAACCTGCGCACCGTCGGCGATGCTGTCGACTACATCACCAAGGCCACGGCCTGACCGTGCCTGACATCGTCGTCACCGGACTAGGTGCCACCACACCCGTGGGTGGAGACGTAGCCAGCACGTGGGCAGCGGTCACCCGTGGCGCGTCCGGAGTCGTGAGTTTGACCCAGGATTGGGCCGAGCAACTGCCCGTGCGGTTCGCCGGAGTACTGGCCGTCGATCCCAGCGAGGTGCTCGACCGGGTCGAAGTGCGACGCCTCGACCGATCGCAGGCCTCCGCGTTGATCGCCTCTCGCGAAGCCTGGGCTGATGCTGGGGCACCCGAGGTCGAGCCCGAGCGCATGGGCACCGTCGTGGGAACGGGAATCGGCGGTGTCATCACGCTGCTCGATGCCTACGACGTGCTCAAGGAACGCGGGCCCTCGCGGATCTCACCGCACACGGTTCCCATGCTCATGCCGAACGGACCCTCTGCCGTGGTCGGCCTCGACCGCCACGCTGCGGCCGGCGTGCACGCTCCGGTGAGCGCCTGCGCGTCGGGTGCTGAAGCTGTGGCATGGGGAGCAAAGATGATCACCGAGGGACGCGCGGACGTCGTCATGGTCGGGGGCACCGAGGCACCCATCCATCCCCTCACCATCGCGGGATTCGCCTCGATGCGAGCCCTGTCCACCCGCAATGACGATCCGCCGGCTGCCTCACGGCCCTATGACCTCGCGCGGGACGGCTTCGTGATGGGTGAAGGTGCGGCGATGCTGGTCCTCGAGCGCGCCGATCACGCCCGGGCTCGCGGGGCACGGATCTATGCGACGTTCGCCGGAGCCGGGATGACCGCCGATGCCCATCACATCGCCCAACCCGATCCCGAGGGCCACGGTGCTGCCCGTGCGATGCGAGCAGCCCTCGATGCTGCCGGTGCTGCACCATCGGATGTCGTGCACGTCAACGCCCACGCCACCTCGACCCCGCAGGGCGATATCGCCGAGGCCATCGCGATCCGTTCGGCTCTCGGCGAGAACACCACCGCGATCGTGTCGGGCACGAAGTCGATGACCGGTCACACCCTGGGTGCCGCCGGGGCCCTGGAAGCCTTGTTCACCGTGCTGGCCCTGCACCATCGCCTCGCACCACCCACCATCAATATCGACGAACTTGATCCACAGATCGGGTTGAACGTCGCAGCGAACACCGCGCAAGCGCTTCCCGAAGGAGATCTGCTGGCCGTGAACAACTCTTTCGGCTTCGGCGGCCACGACGTCGCCTTGACCTTCCGGTCGCGATCATGACCCAGGCGGTCGCGCCGACAGAACTCGATCCGCGTTCACCGCGCGTGCGCCTCGAGCAGTTCTTCGACCCGGGGACCTTCACCACGATCACGCCACAGGACGACAGCGGTGTGCTGGTCGGGGTCGGCCGCGTCGACGGACACAACGTCGTCGCCTTCGCCACCGATCCGACCGTGCAGGGCGGGGCGATGGGTGAGGCGGGGTGCCGGGCGATCGTGACCGCCTATGACCGCGCCTTCGCTGACTCCTGTCCGGTCGTGGGAATCTGGCATTCCGGTGGTGCCCGGTTGCGTGAAGGCGTGGCAAGCCTCGATGGGGTGGGGCGCGTCTTCGCGGCGATGACACGGATCTCGGGCAAGGTCGCTCAGATTTCCATCGTGCTCGGTCCGGCCGCAGGCGGGGCGGCCTACGGTCCGGCCCTGACCGACATCGTCATCCTCGGACCCGAGGGTCGCATCTTCGTCACCGGTCCCGAAGTGATCCGATCGGTGACCGGCGAGCAGGTGGACATGCTGCGGCTGGGCGGTCCCGACCCGCACGGTCGACGCAGCGGCGTGGTGCACATCGTCACCGAGACCGAACGTGCGGCCCTCGACGAGGGACGCCGCGTCGCTTCACTGCTCGGTGCGCAAGGCTCCCTCGACCTCGCCGCGGTCGACGACCGCGACCTGGCTGATCTGCTGCCCGAATCGAGCCGGCGTGCGTATGACGTGCACCCCCTCATCGAAGGCTTGCTCGACGAGGGCTCCATGGTCGAGTTGCATGCGCGCTGGGCCCCGAACATCGTCGTCGCTCTCGGCCGCCTCGGCGGTCGCACCGTCGGTGTCGTTGCGAACAACCCGCTGCGCTTGGGTGGCTGCCTGGATTCATCGAGTGCGGAGAAGGCCTCGCGCTTCGTGCGCATGTGCGATGCGCTCGCTGTCCCACTCGTCGTCGTGGTCGACGTGCCCGGCTACCTTCCGGGTGTCGGCCAGGAATGGGACGGTGTCGTGCGCCGTGGGGCCAAACTCCTGCACGCCTTCGCCGAATGCGTCGTGCCCCGGGTCACCGTGGTGACCCGCAAGGCCTACGGCGGTGCTTACGTCGCGATGAACTCCTCATCCCTGGGAGCGACCCGGGTCTTCGCCTGGCCGAACGCAGAGGTCGCCGTCATGGGATCGGTGGCCGCGGTGCGCATCCTGCACCGCCGTCGGCTCGCGGAGGCATCGGATGAGGAGCTGCGAGCGCAGCTCGAACTCGAACTCGCGGCCGAGCATGAGGTGATCTCCGGTGGGATCGGCCGAGCACTGGATATCGGCGTGGTCGACGAGATCGTCGAACCTCGCGAAACCCGCAGGCGCATCGCCCAGGTGCTCTTAGACACCCCCGGCGTCCGTGGAGCGCACGGCAACATCCCGCTGTAGTTCGCTTCCCGCACGACCCGGCTACACGACCTGACTACACAACGTGGTGCAGCACCCGGATCGGTGTATCAGCCGTCGCCACCCGGTAGGGCTCGAGCTCGACATCCCAGGCCTCCCCCAGCAGATGCGCGAGGCCGTCGGCCAAGTCGACACCATGCTCGTGGGCACCGGCGATCGCGGCACGCACCCGATCCTCGTGCAGGTAGATGTCACCGTGCACCCCGATCGTCGCGCGGAACAATCCCAGGGTGGGGGTAAAGGCGTACCGCTCACCCTCTCGGTCGACACCGAAGTCCTCGGTGACTTCGAACAAGGTGTCGGGCATCCTGCGCAGGGCCGAAGCGATCCGAGCCGCGCTACCTGCCGGTCCGCGCCAATTCGCGACAGCACGCAAGCTTCCCGGTGCCACAGGCTGAGGGTGGAAGTCCAGATCCGGCGCGTGACGCGCGAGTACGTCGCGCAGTGCCCAGACCACGTGCGGGACCACCGCACGAGGCACGGCATGCACCATCACAACACCGCGGGCAGCGGTGTTGGACGTAGCCGACGAAGAAGCCGACATGGTCACCTCCGATCGAGTGTCGCCTTCCCCTGCGTCCTCGATCACTAGTTGACCTGGGTCAAGGATAGCCTGTGCGCGTGTCAGATGCCCCCCCTCGTCGCTCTGCCACACGATCGGGCGCCCGAGACACCGCCCTGATCGCCTCCTTCACGGCTTTGATCGCCGTCCTGGGACTGCCCGGCGCGTTGACTTTGGCCAGCGGCGTGCCCGTCACCTTGCAAACCCTCGGGGTGATGCTGGCCGGATCGATCCTGGGTCCCCGCCGGGCGATGGCTTCGGTTGCACTTCTGCTCGTCCTGGTCGCCCTCGGCCTGCCCCTGCTGGCAGGAGGACGCGGTGGCCTCGCGGTCTTCGCCGGACCGAGCGTCGGCTATCTGATCGGCTGGGTCGCCGGCGCCGGAGTGATCGGCTGGCTGGTCGCCCGCAAACTGCCCACATACCCGCTGTGGTGGGGCGGCTTGGCCAATGTGATCGGCGGCATCGTCGTGGTGTACGCCATCGGAATCCCCGTCCAGGCCTTCATTCTGGGCACCTCGGGAGTCGTCGCCACCGCGATCGCCGCCACGGCCTACCTGCCCGGTGATGTCATCAAGGTGGTGATCGCCACGGGCGCAGCCGCTGCCGTGCACCGGGCTTACCCGAATCTGCTCGACCCGCACCGAGTCACTCGTGACTGACGTGGCTGCGGCATTCGCCGCCATGCAGTCCCAACAGGCTTTTCTGGCCGCCCCGCCACACGTGGGGGCCGACGACCAGCGTCGCCTCGGCGCCCTCATCGGCCCCGATCACCTCGGCGTGTTCAGCTCCGGTTCCACATCGACGCCTCGATGCATCATCCGATCCTGGGACTCCTGGCGGGTGAGTTTTGCAGCCATAGATTCCCGGATGGGTGTGCAGCCGGGTGAGACCGTCGGGTTGATCGGCCCCGGCTACTCCACCATGGTCCTCTTCGCCGCTGTGCATGCCCTGCACCACGGTGCGACACCCCATCAG
>JAGYOB010000089.1 GCA_018399515.1 Candidatus Nanopelagicales bacterium | reverse complement strand
GGCCCTGATCGCTGCGGGTTCAGGACGTGCCGTTCAGGTGGAGACCCTCGCCGATGTGCAGCGTGCGCACGAGGGGGCCCAGCCGCGTTACGAACGGCTTCCGGTCGACCATCCGGCATACGTCCTGTTCTCCTCGGGTACGACCGGCAAACCGAAGTGCCTGATCCATCGTCAAGGTGGTGTGCTGTTGAAACACCTGGTGGAAGCCGGGCTCCACGTCGATGCGCGTCCTGGTGATCGGCTGATGTTCTTCACGACCACGGGATGGATGGTCTGGAACTGGGCGGTGTCGGTTCCTGTGACCGGTGCGACGCTGGTGCTCCACGATGGTGCGCCTCACTTCCCGGATGTCGATGCGCTCTTCGAGCTCTCCTCGCTCGTCGATGCGACCCATCTGGGTGCGGGTGCACGGCTGGTGGACTCGATGCGTTCGGCGAATAAGGACCTGGCTGGTGGCCGCGATCTTTCTGGATTGCGGATGGTCCTGGTAACAGGATCACCGCTCACGGAAATCACCGCACGCTGGCTCGCCGATCAACTCGGGCCCAGCGTGATGCTCAATCCGATCTCCGGTGGTACCGATCTCGTCGGTAGTTTCCTGTCCGGTGATCCCACTCAGCCCATGTGGGCGGGGGAGATCCCCGGCGTCGTGCTGGGAATGGACGTCGACGTTTTCGATGAGGATGGGCGGCCGATGACGGATGAGACACCCGGAGAACTCATCTGCCGCAACACCTTCCCCACTGTCCCACTGGGCATTTGGGGTGACGAATCTGGTGAGCGGTTGCATTCCACATACTTCGAACGCTTTCCCGGCGTGTGGACCCACGGGGACCTCACATCGAAGACTGCGCACGGTGGCTACATCATCCACGGACGCAGTGATGCGACGCTGAATGTCGCCGGTGTGCGGATCGGAACGGCCGAGATCTATTCCGCTCTCGAACAGATCCCGGGCATCGTCGATGCCCTCGTGTTCGCCCAGGCGTGGGATGGCGATACCCGGATGGTCCTGCTTATCGTCACGGCGCCGGGGGTGGTGCTCGATGATGACCTGCGGGCACAGATCACGGCCACGCTGCGCCAGCATCGCTCCCCACGTCACGTGCCTGCGGTGATGCTGGCGGTGGATGATCTGCCGCGCACGCTGACCGGCAAACTCGCCGAGATCGCCGTGGCACAGATGGTGGCGGGTCGGCCGGTGCGCAATCGCGATGCACTGGCCAACCCCGAGGCACTCGACGCCATTGCCGCGGCCGTAGCCGCGGTGTAGTCGGCAACTTTGCGCGGGAAGTTACCAATTTCGATCGGCTGAAATCCGTAATTTCCTTCGCAAACTCAACTGTTCGCCCGGGCCAAGGCCCGCAGGATCCGTTCGATGACATGATGCGGTTCGTGGGTGATCTCAGCCCACGTCCAGCGAACGATGATGAATCCAGCCTGCTCGAGGTCTTCTTGGCGGCGCTTCTCTTTCCACAGGTCGGCAGGGTCGCGATACTTCACGGCGCCGTCCGCTTCGCCAATGACCCTGCCCCACCCGAAGTCGGCTCGATACCACCGTCCGCTTGCCCCGCGGACCAGCACTTGAGGATGCGGAACGGGAAGGTGATCACGATGGAATGCCACCCAGGACTCGGCCTCCAAGGCCGATTCCAGCCGTGGGTCGATGATTCCCGCCCATTGCTTGACACAGGTGATTCCGCGCCCGTGGTGGTCCTTCAGAACTCGGAAGAGTCGACACTGCAACGCCTGACGTTCTGGCTCATGACCGAGTGCGTCAATGAGCTGGTGGGCGGTCAGCCGCGAGTCCAGCGATCCTGTTCGAAGCCATTCACATTCCCGCCGCAGTCCCTGGCACAGCATCCAGGTGATCTCCCCCGGTGATGTCACCTCACAGGCGAGGTCAACCGCCGTCCTGATCGGTGAGGTGAAGACAGAGTCGCGGATATGGACTCGACACTCGTCGTCGATATGACCTTCACGAATGGTTACTCCGCCGCGATCTCCACGACGTATCGGTCCGCCTACCGGTACCCAGATCAACGATCGCGCCGATGTGGTCTCAAGACCCCACACTGCTGCGGCTGCAGCCGCGCCAATGACCGGTGTGACCCCGTGTTGCTGTACGAATTCGCAGGCCTCAAGCGTTGCAGCGTGATCCGCGAAGGTGTCGTCGAGGCAATAGGAATCCCGATGTAAGCGAGCGATCAATCCTTGATTGGCCAGGTACATCAACTGCCGGCGATTAACCCCGACGGAATGCGCCTCTGCCCCGGTGAAAGCAAAGGCACCGAAGGTATCTCCAAGACGTGAAACCGCATGTTGTGTCGAAGTGTAGGACGCCATAGGTTCCACTGTGGAGTTCGCATGCGACGCTCACCAGATTCGAGTGGTCCCCTGTGGACATGTGGATCCTCAGGAGTTTGCGAAAGAAATTACGAAATTCAGGAGGATGAAATTGGTAATTTCCTGCGCAAACTTACTGTCAGGTGCGGCGGCCGAACGCGGCACCGGCG
>JAGYOB010000088.1 GCA_018399515.1 Candidatus Nanopelagicales bacterium | reverse complement strand
GTGGAGATCACCCAGGGCGGGTCGAGGGGCCGCCCCCCGGTGGTGCGCATCGCCAGGATCGCCCGTCCGGCAGCACCGCGCTCCAAGGGGGTGCGGGTGCCGACCCGGAAGGCGACATGCACCTCGGCCGAGGTTGGTTCCGCGCCCACCAGGGACAGCAGGTCCGAACCGTCGACGACTCCGAGGTAGGCCGTGGCGCCGGACTCCTCGGCCAGCCCGCGCACGATCGGCAGCGCTGCATCCCGCAACAGCGGCTGGGCCTGCTGGGCCAGGGCCAGCACACCCAGGCCCAGCCGGGCACGGCCATCGGCGGATCGACGCACCAGGGAGTGGGCCTCCAAGGTGACCACAAGCCGGTAGACCACGGTGCGCCCGACGTCCAAGGCCGTGGCCAGTTCGGTCACGGTCATGCCCTCGGCATTGCGCGCCAAAACCTCCAGCACCTGCAGACCCCGGTCGAGGGTCTGGGATGTCTCAGCAGGCATGGGCTACCACGGCCGGTGCTCGTCAGTTCACCGACGCGGCGGCCGACTTCTCCGCGCGATCCCCCGCCGCCTTGATCTGGAAGGACATGATGACCTCGAACAGGCCCAGCACGATCAGCCAGATGCCGGCAACCCAGACGAAGATCTCGACGGCGTACGGCGTGATCAGCAGCACGATGCCGGCGACGAGATACACGATGCCGTTGAAGATCCCCCAGCCGCGGTTCTGCTTGACCTCACCGGCCGCGAAGAGCGATGCGACACCGGAGAACAGGAACCACACGCCGACGAAGATGCCCAGGAGCTCGATCTTCTCGTCGGGACCGAACCGGAACATCAGCAGACCCAGCAGCAGACCGATGGCACCGCCGATGATGAGCAGGGCCCGGTAGGCACCGCTGAGGGCTGGGCCGAAAGCACGCACGATCGAGAAGATGCCCGACAGGATGAGGTAGATCGCGAGCAGGACGGCCAACACCCAGGTGGAACCGGCAGGACGGAAGACCAGCAGCACACCGATGACGGCGCTGACGATGCCAACGAACAGCATCACCCACCAGGTCTTGCCGATTCCCGCCACGATGGAGCGTTCGTCGTCGGTACTCATCCCCGTCAGTGGATCGATGCTGGCCATGGTTCCTCCCGAAGCGGTCCCGATCCGCA
This sequence comes from Candidatus Nanopelagicales bacterium, assembly GCA_018399515.1. Taxonomy (GTDB): domain Bacteria; phylum Actinomycetota; class Actinomycetes; order S36-B12; family S36-B12; genus M55B157. The sequence continues at coordinate 3,042 of JAGYOB010000088.1, read as the reverse complement.
CGGTGCGGACTGCGCTGAGCATGAGATTAGGGGCTGAATACCGGCAATCGATGATCCGCCACACCCGGTGGCCTGTCCGGAATTCGTGTGACAGCCCCGGATCACCGGACGGATAACACCGGGGTCATCCGCCGTGCTGCGAAGATCGCCGCGGCGGCGCCCAGCGCGGCCAGGAGCCAGATCGTGACGTAGGTCGCCGCCTGAGCACCTCCGGCGGCCACGGCGGTGGCGTGGATCGCACCGGCGACGCCCAACCCGAGTGCACTCACGACCGCATCGGAAATCTGCAGCGATGAAGAGTTGCGGCCCTGCTCGGCCTGCGGCGACAACCGCAGGGTCTGCACGTTGATCGACGGGAAACTCACGCCCATACCGAGAGCACCGACCATCCAGGACACCACGCAGATCCAGGTGGGGAACGCCGGGATGAGGCACAGGGGCAGGGAGGCGAGACCGAGGGCCACCATCGTGGTGCCCCACTGAACCGGCCGAGCCCGGTCGGCATCACCGGGCAGCCGACTCTGCCACGCCGAACCGGCGACCCAGCCTGCCGACGCCACCGCCAGGGTCAGCCCGGCCCAGGTGACCGATACCCCGCGCTGTTCGACCAACGCCAGGGGAAGGAACGCCTCTGCGGAGAAGAAGCACCCGGCGAGGAATCCACGCATCATCACGGTGGTGGGGAGTCCGCGCTCCAGGCGCAGCGCACCACGGGGTAGCAGGACGCGCACCGCGGGAACGAGCATGACCGCGCCCACCACACCGAGCGCGAGCGCGATCACAAGCATCAGATCGCCGGGACGGAGCAGCGCTGCCTGCAGCAGCACCAGTCCGACCGCGGCGATGACCGCCGATCGGACCCGACGCGCGCCAGCGGGTTGATCGCGTTCGCCACCATCGTGCTCGCGCAGCACCGCACGCAACGCGAACAGCGGCCAGATCATCACCAGCGGTACCGCCCAGAACGCCCACCGCCAGGTGAACGTCTCGGTCACCCATCCGGCCACCACCGGACCGGCGAGCGCGGGCACCACCCACGCCGCAGACAGCACCGAGAACGCTCGGGGTCGGATGGATTCGTCATAGGCGCGTGCGATGAGCACGTATAGAGCGACGATGAGACCGCCGCCGCCCAGACCCTGCAGACCCCTGGCCGCGATGAGGATCTCCATCGTGGGGGCGAAACCCGCCAGCAGTGCGCCGGTGCCGAAGATCAAGGCGCCGACGGTAAAGGGCAGTCGCGGACCGAGTCGATCAGCCCACACCCCCGACGTGACCATCCCGACGAGCGCTGCGGCGACATAGGCGCCGAAGGCCCACGCGTAGATCCCCAGCCCGTCGAGGTCGACACCCACCGCGGGCATCACCGTCGCCACGGCGATGGCTTCGAAGGCGACCAGGGTCATCGCGACGACGACGCCGAGGGTGGTCACCCGCAAGGACGGCGACCAGATACCCGCTGCGGGAGCGTTCAGGCGTCACCACCGGAATCGCCGTCCGAGCCCGAACCACCGGGAGGCAGACCTTCGTAGATGCGCTGGCAATCGGGGCAGATCGGGAACTTCGACGGATCGCGACCGGGCACCCACTTCTTACCGCAGAGTGCGCGCACCGGAGTGCCCGTCACCGCGCTCTGGACGATCTTGTCTTTCTCGACGTAATGGGCGAACCGCTCATGATCACCATCGTCGGTCGAAGCGGTGCGCTCCTCGAGCAGGGTGTCACCGCCGGTCAGCGGGCCGGGATCATCGAGCGGAGTCGTCATAGGTCAGCAGTCTAGGCCGGCTATTCCAGGCTGCATACGATGTCGGGGTGACCCTCGCTGCGACCGTGCCCGAACTCCTCGCCGAGCGCGTCCGTCGCGATGGTGCGCACCCCCTGGTGACCTATCTGCACGCAGGCAGCGGGGAGCGGATGGAACTGTCGGCGACGAGCCTGGCCAATGCCATCGCCAAGACCGCCGGGCTGCTGCGCGACGACCTCGATGCCCAACCCGGCGACATCATCGGCGTGCACCTGCCGCTGCACTGGCAGGCCGCCGTGTGGTGGGGCGCATGCGCTGCGACATCGACGGTGTGCGCCCCCGGCGCAGGCTCGGCGACCGTCGGGGTCACCACAGCAGCCGACCTGCCCGCGGTGAGTGACTGCGGCGAGCAGGTGGTCGTGTCACTCGCGCCGTTCGGACTCCCCGATGGGGCCGAGGTTCCCGCGGGAGTGACGCAGGCGGCGATCGCGGCACGTGTGCACCCGGATGTCTTCACACCCTGGTCGCTGCCCACCGCCGCGGATTCGCTCCTGCGGTGCGGCGGCGAGGTGCTCACCTCCGCGCAGTGCCTCGAGCGCGCCGCGACACTGGCCGACGGATGGGAGGTGCACCCCGGTGGGCGGCTCCTCGTCACCGAGACCGCGTGGTCGGGGGACGGCGCTGATTGCGTCGATGCGTGGCTGGCGCTCCTGGCCGTTCCCCTCATCCGGGATGCCTCTGTCGTCCTGCTCGCGGGGGCGGCGCATCCGGGCGGCGGTGCCGACACCTACGGCCAGGACGATCAGGTCATCGCGCGCGTCATAGCCGGCGAGAAAGTGACCGCTTCGGTACCCGTGCGCTGAACCGTCAGCGGACCGTGCCGCGCCGGGTGGGACTGGTCGCCACCACCTCGCCATCGACGAGTGCCACGATCCGCCAGCGGTAGGTGCGCCCGGACGGTGCGATGTCGGGCAACGCGAATCGGTAACTACCGTTCGCGCGCGGCGTCGACGTCTCTCGGGCCTGCCAACCCACCCCATCCCAGGTGACCTGGCGTTGCAACACCACATCGGATCCGCGCGGGGTCACCCGGCCACGCAGTACCGCGGTCGAACCTTCTCGGATGACGCCCTTGGGTCGGCGAACAAGTGAGATGTTCACCCCGGTCGATGCATCCGGTTGCGATGTGTCCGGCTGCGATGTCGACGGCGCTTCGGTGCGCGGCGGGGTCGGGTCTGAGCCTGCGTTGCTCGACCCTGCCTTGATCCTGCCCTTTTTCTCGCCACTCGTCGCGATCA
>JAGYOB010000087.1 GCA_018399515.1 Candidatus Nanopelagicales bacterium | reverse complement strand
CTTCAGTGGATCGATGACACCGCGCAATCGAAGATTGCGCGAATTGCGTCGATACAGCACCGCGGCGGTCACGATGATCGCCACAGCCGGAACGAAGAACCGTGGATCCTTCATCAGATTCGAGGTGTCGACGAGGAACTGCGTCGGAGCCGGTAGCGCACCGCCGAAGGAATCAAAAAGTGATGCGAACACTGGGACGACGAAGATCAGCATCCCAATCACGATGAGGACCGCGATGACACCTACCGCGATCGGATACGTCAACGCGGCCTTGATCGTGGAGCGCAGGCGCACATCAGCCTCGAGCGATGCCGCGATCTGGTCCATCGTGGTGTCGAGGAAGCCGCCGACCTCACCGGCGCGCGTCATGCTCACCATCAGCGGGGGGAATTCCCGGCGCTGTGCCATCGTCTCCGACAGCGATGCGCCTTTCTCCACCTCGACGCGCATCTGATCCAACAGTTCCGACAGGCGGGAATTCTCCGTCTGCTCGGACAAGATCGCCAAGCACCGCAGGATCGGTAGACCCGAGGCGAGCATCGTGGCGAACTGCCGCGAGAACACGGCCAGATCCTTGGGCTTGACCCGCTGAGTACCGATGTTGATCTCGCGGTTCCACCCGCGGTTGGTGGCCTCGATCGCGATCGGGACGAGTCCGAGTTGCTGGATGCGCGTGGCGACTTCTGCCTCACTGCCAGCCTTGATGCGATGCTCGACCAGCCGACCCTGTCGTGATCGGGCCCGGACCTGATAGTCAGTCTGTGCCATCGTCATCCCTGCCTAGCAACTGATTGAGTTCAGCGGCATCACTGCACCGCGACAGCGCCGTTTCGAAATCGATCGTGCCGTCGAGGACAAGGCGGGCCAGATCCTGATTGAGGGTGTGCATGCCCTGGCGTGAACCGGTCTGCAGCGCGGAGGGGATCGAGGCGATCTTGCCCTCGCGGATGAGGTTGCGGATCGCGGGCGTGACCATCATGACTTCGGTTGCAGCCACACGGCCTGAACCTGTCGCTCGTCGGCATAGTGTCTGGCAGACAACCGCCTGCAAGGATCCGGCCAACTGGGCACGCACCTGCGACTGCTGCTCGGGAGGAAACACGTCGATGATGCGATCGACGGTGCTGCCGGCCGAACTCGTATGCAACGTGCCCAGCACGAGGTGGCCGGTCTCGGCTGCGGTCAACGCGATGGAGATCGTCTCGAGATCGCGCATCTCACCGACGAGGATCACATCGGGATCTTGACGCAGGGCATGCTTCAACGCACTGGCGAACGACGGGGTATCGGTCCCGACCTCACGCTGGCTGACCACGCTGGAGCGCGACGGATGCACGAACTCGACAGGGTCCTCGACGGTGATGATGTGCCCCTGGTGCGTGCGGTTGATCCGATCGATGATCGAGGCCAGCGTTGTGGACTTGCCCGAACCGGTCGGCCCGGTGACGAGCACGAGGCCACGGGGCAGGTCCGGCAGCCGGTCGAGAGCCGCCGGCAGGTTCAACGACTCCAGGGGTTTGATGTCCCACGGGATCACCCGGAACGTCGCGGCGATCGTGCCCCGCTGCCACATCGCGTTGACCCGGAACCGCGCTGAACCGGTGAGCTCGAATGCGAAGTCGAGTTCACGATCCTCCTCCAGCCGCTGCTGCTGGCGACCGGTGAGGATCGCGTACACGATGTCGTGCACCTGGCGCGATGTCAGCGCCGACCAGCCGCGCAGCGGCTGCACATCGCCATCGGTGCGGATCATGGGTGGGAGGCCAGCGTTGAGGTGCAGATCCGAACCGTCGAGCCGCAAGAGTTCCAGCAGGATGCGCTCGAGGGTGGCCACGGGGGTCTCCGCGCCGTCGCCGGCGAGAGCCTGAACCCCGCGATCGATATCGAGCACGGGGATCTCCGGCGCCAGGATCGGGTCGTCGGCGAACGCCGGCTGCGGTGGTGCCGGTGTCACCGGGGTGACCGGCAGGCTGAAGGCGGTGTCACTCATGATCGGCTCCTCACGCCACGATCCGCAAGATCTCGGCTGTCGTCGTCTCGCCGAGGGCGACCTTGCGCCATCCGTCATGTTTCAACGACGTCATGCCCTGGGCACTCGCGATCTTGCGAATGTCCTCAGATGAGGCGCGGTCGACGACGAGGGAGGAGATGTCATCGCTCATCGTCATCACCTCGTGGATCGCCATACGTCCGCGATAACCGGTGCCCGCGCAGTTCGAACAACCCACAGGTTCGAAGAACCGCGCATCGATGCCCGAGGGGTACTCGAATCCCGCGGCGGCCAGCGATGCCGGCGACGGATCGACCTCGCGCTTGCAGGCGGTGCACAACCGCCGGGCCAGGCGCTGACTCGACGCGCACTGCAGGGCCGAGGTGATCAGATACGGCTCGACACCCATCTCGGTAAGTCGGGTCGCCACGCTCGGTGCATCGTTGGTGTGCAGGGTGGTCAACACGAGGTGTCCGGTGAGTGCGGATTCGATGGCGATCTGGGCGGTTTCGCGGTCGCGGATCTCACCGACGAGCACGATGTCCGGGTCGCCTCGCAGGATCGATCGCAACGCCGAGGCGAAGGTCAAGCCGGCCTTGGGATTCGTCTGCACCTGATTGATCCCCGGGATCCGGTATTCGACCGGGTCCTCCACCGTGACGATGTTGACCTCGGGCTTGACCAGGGAGTTGAGCGTCGCGTACAGCGTCGTGGACTTGCCCGATCCGGTCGGCCCGCTGACGATGACCAGCCCGTAGGGACGGTTGTACGACTCGCTCCACTTCGCCAGGTTGTCCGGTGAGAAACCCAGATCCGGCAGTGCCATGCGTGCCGCGGTGTTATCGAGCACCCGCATCACGATCTTCTCGCCCCAGACGGTGGGGATGGAGCTGACGCGCAGGTCGATCTTCTTGCCCTGCCACACCACCGTGAGCCGTCCATCCTGCGGGATGCGCCGCTCGGCGATATCCATGTCCGCCATGATCTTCAGCCGCGAGACCAGCGCCGACTGCACCTCTTTGGGGGCAGGGGCCATCTCTTTGAGCACGCCGTCGATGCGCAGCCGGATGCGAATGTTGTCCTCCGACGGCTCCACGTGCACATCAGAGGCGCTATCGGAGATCGCCTGGCTGAGCAGCAGGTTCACGTAGCGGATCAGTGGCGCATCGGAGGTGGATGCCACCGGGGCGGTCACGTCGATCGCGGCATCGTCACCGAGTACATCGCGCATCAGTTCACCGAGTTCGGAATCCGCGCGGTACACCTGATTGATGCGTGTGGCGATCTCGGCCTTCATCCCGCAGTCGAAGCGGACCGGCTGACGCGTGATCGCCTGCAGATCCTCACGCACCTGCCAGTCGGCAGCGGTCTGCGAATCCGTCACAACCACGACGGTGGATCCTTCGAAGCCGACCGGCAAAACGCCGTATCGCCGCGCCTGATCGCTGGTCAAGAGCCCGACGGCTGCGGGATCGAGAGGCATCTCGAGCACGTCGACGAATCGCAACCCCGCCGCCTGCACGGTCGCGCGGACCACATCGCGCTTGGACACCGCGCCCAGATCGACCAGCGTGCGCACGATCGATTCCGATGACCGCACAGCCGCATCCTCAGCGACCGATATCTGATCGGTCGTGACGAGACCTTCACCGAGGAGCACCTCGACGACTGCGCTAGACATGAGCCACTCCCGCCGTTGATTGCAAACCTGATCGGAAACCGTTGCGATGCAAGGCAACATCGAGTTCGGCGGGGTGTGCGACGACCCTGGAGGCGTCCTGGACGCTGAGGTCGCCGGACAGGACGAGGCGCACGGCGTCCTGCAGCAGCGTGTGCATCCCGTAGTACTCCCCCGCGGCGATGATCTCTTCCAGCGGATCGCAGCGATCGGGCTGGGTGATCGCCTCGCTGATCCGTGG
>JAGYOB010000086.1 GCA_018399515.1 Candidatus Nanopelagicales bacterium | reverse complement strand
GACCTTGGTGTAGTCGAATGCGACGGGAATCATGCCGCACCACCCTTCGCGTCCTGGATGGCCCGCCACACGTTCTGCGGTGACGCCGGCATGAGCACATCGGTCACACCCATCGGGCGAAGTGCATCGACGATGGCGTTGATCACCGCGGGGGTCGAGGCGATCGCACCTGCTTCACCCACACCCTTGGTGCCCAGCGGGTTCGTCGTCGATGGAGTCACCGTCGTACCGGTGGTGAACGATGGCAGATCCGCCGCACTCGGGATGAGGTAGTCGGCGAAGCTGGCAGTGAGCAGGTTGCCGTCCTCGTCGTATTCCACACCCTCGTACAGCGCCTGAGCGATGCCCTGGGCGAGCCCGCCGTGCACCTGGCCCTCGACGATGAGCGGATTGACCTGCACACCGACGTCGTCGACGCACACGTACTTGCGGATCGTGGCTTTGCCGGTTTCGGTGTCGACCTCCATCGCGCACAGGTGAGTACCGTGCGGATACGAGAAATCATCCGGGTCCACGGTGGCCTCCGCCTGCAGGGTCGGCTCCACGCCATCGGGCAGGTTGTGTGCGCTGAACGCCTCGAAAGCCACGGCCGCGAGCGGCTGGGCCTTCTCCGGATCACCCTTCACGCGGAAGGTGCCCTCGACGAATTCCAGGTCGTCCACCGAGCATTCCAACTGGTGCGCGGCGATGACCTTGGCCTTCTCGACGAGTCGCTCGGCGGCCTTCTTGATGGCTTGACCGCCGACGGCCAGTGAGCGTGAGCCGTAGGTGTCCATGCCGTAGGGCGCGCGACCGGTGTCGCCATGCACGACCTCGATGTCCTCGACGTCCACACCGAGGATGCTGGCCGCGATCTGGCTCCACGCCGTCTCATGACCCTGTCCGTGCGGCGAGGTTCCGGTGATCAACTCGATCTTGCCGGTGGGCAGAGCCCGGATCGTGCAGTGCTCCCATCCGCCGGCGACGTACTTCAACGCCCCGAGGGTGCGTGATGGTGCCAGGCCGCACATCTCGGTGAACGTCGAGATGCCCAGACCCAACTGGACCGGATCACCCGATGCGCGACGTGCTTCCTGCTCGGCACGCAGTTCGTCGTAGCCGAACAGGTCCATCGCCTTTGCGGTCGCGGCCTCGTAGTTGCCGGTGTCGTAGGTGAGACCGGCGATCGTGGCGTACGGGAACTCCTCGTGGGTGATCCAGTTCATCTCCCGCAGCTTCATCGGGTCCATGTTCAACTCGGCGGCGAGTTCGTCCATGATCCGCTCGATCGCGAAGGTCGCCTCCGGGCGGCCGGCCCCGCGGATCGCATCGGTGGGCGTCTTATTGGTGAACACGCCCACGCAGTTGAAGTCGTAGGACTCCATCTTGTAGATCGCGGGGAACATGAACATGCCCAGCAGCGGGATACCCGGGGTGATGATCTGCAGGTAGGCGCCCATGTCGGCGAGCAGGTCGACCTTCAGGCCGAGCAACTTGCCGTCCTTGGTCGCGCAGATCTCGATGTCTTGGATCTGATCGCGGCCGTGGTGGCTGGCGACCATGTCCTCACTGCGCGTCTCGTTCCACTTCACGGGGCGGCCGAGGTGGCGGGCGAGTTGCACGGCGAGGATTTCCTCGCGATACAGCTGCAACTTGCCACCGAAACCACCGCCGACATCGGGAGCGACCACGCGCAGCGCGTTCTCGGGAAGCCCGGTGACCAGCGACAGGAGCACTCGCAGGATGTGCGGGATCTGCGTGGCCGACCACACGGTCATCTCATTGCTCATGCCCATCGGGGAAGCGACGACGGCGCGCGGCTCCATGTATCCGGCGATGATGCGCT
>JAGYOB010000085.1 GCA_018399515.1 Candidatus Nanopelagicales bacterium | reverse complement strand
GCCCCGGCTCCGACGTGGCCTTCATCTGGGGCCTGCTGTGGCACATCTTCGCCAACGGCTGGGAAGATCGCGAGTATATCGACCAGCGCGTCTACGCCCTGGACGAGGTGCGCGCCGAGGTCGCCAACTTCCCACCCGATGAAGTGGAGCGCATCACCGGCGTGCCCGAGGCGCAGATGTACGACACCGCCCGTCGCCTGGCCGAGAACCGCCCGGGCTGCATCGTGTGGTGCATGGGCGGCACCCAGCACACCACCGGCAACAACAACACCCGCGCCTACTGCATCCTCGAGCTGGCGCTGGGCAACATCGGCAAGTCGGGCGGCGGCGCCAACATCTTCCGCGGCCACGACAACGTCCAGGGCGCAACCGACCTGGGCCTGATGTCCCACTCCCTGCCCGGCTACTACGGCCTGGCCGAAGGCGCCTGGAAGCACTGGGCGCGGGTATGGGATCTCGACTACGAGTGGCTTAAGGGCCGCTTCGACCAGACCGAGTACTCCGACGGCCAGCCCATGTACACCAACGGCATCACGGTGTCGCGCTGGGTCGACGGCGTACTCGAGGACGACGAGAACATCTCCCAGCGCACCCAGCTCAAGGCGATGTTCTACTGGGGCCACGCGGTCAACTCCCAAACCCGCGGCGTTGAAATGCAGAAGGCCATGCAGCAGCTGGAGATGATGGTCATCGTCGATCCCTACCCCACCGTGGCAGGCGTCATGCATGGCCGTCAGGACGGTGTCTACCTGCTGCCGGCGGCGACCCAGTTCGAGACCACCGGCAGTGTCACCGCCACCAACCGCTCCATCCAGTGGCGCGACAAGGTGATCGACCCGCTGTTCGAGTCCAAGCCCGACCACGAGATCATGTACCTGCTCTCGCGCAAGCTGGGCTTTGCCGACCAGCTGTTCAAGAACATCGAGGTCAAAGGCACCGAACCGGTGATCGAGGACATCACCCGCGAGTTCAACGCCGGCATGTGGACCGTGGGCTACACCGGCCAGAGCCCGGAGCGTCTCAAGGCGCATCAGCAGAACTGGCACACCTTCAGCTTCCGCGACCTCAAGGCCGAGGGCGGCCCCGCCGATGGTGACTACTACGGGCTGCCATGGCCCTGCTGGGGCAACGCCGAGATGGGCCATCCCGGCACCCCGATCCTCTATGACACCAGCAAGAAGGTCTCCGAGGGTGGCCTCACCTTCCGTGCCCGTTTCGGCATCGAGCGCAACGGTCAGAACATCCTCTCCGATGGCTCCTTCAGCGCCGGTTCCGAGCTCGAGGATGGCTATCCCGAGTTCACCGCCGAGATGCTCAAGGACCTGGGCTGGTGGGATGACCTCACCGCGGAGGAACAGGCCGAGGCCGAGGGCAAGAACTGGAAGACCGACCTCTCCGGCGGCATCCAGCGGGCGCTGACAGCTCGCAGGCGGCAACGTCGGCGCTTCGGCCGCTTGGCGTTCTTCGCGCGAGCGGCGCTATCGGTGATGAAGCCGTGATCTCGAAGCAAGGCGACGAGGTGACGTTTATTGCAGGCGGCGCGATTGCTGACGGCGACGTGCTCATCTGTCTTGACGGCGGCTCCGGTGTTGTGGTTGCGCTGAACACCACGACGATCGCGTCGTTGTTTGCCGATGGCGACCCGATCTACACGGTCGGCATCGCGTCGGCTGCTGCCGCGTCGGGAACCACGTTCCCCGGCGTGCACAACGTCCAGTTGATTTCCGCTTCCGAGCCGGCCTAAGGAGGGCTGACACATGACTACTTCTGCACTTGGTGTCGTCCCCACCCGCCCGGTTGATCCGGGGGTCGTGCGTGGACTCTTCGCGGAGCGCCTTGCGCAGTCCGCACTCTGGGCTAAGGCCACCACCCTTGCGCCGATCGTCGAGATGGGCGCAACCTCGGGCACGATGCCGATCGATGGCACGTACCGAGGTGTGAACCTGCAAGACGACGCGACGATCGCCACCGCTAAGGCGATGGCCGGCGACGTGTACAAGGACCTTCTCGTCACGCTCGACACCGAGGCCTACGAGCTTGAGCGCTACACGCTCGGCAAGTACGAGCTGAGCTA